>JACDHU010000297.1 GCA_013820865.1 Chloroflexota bacterium | reverse complement strand
TGTCCGCCAAGCAGGCCGAAGGCGCCGTGCGAGTGGTCACCGGCTTCGAGATCGATGACATCAAGACGAAGACGATGATGGATCGGCTCGTGGGCTGGAACGCGGCGGGCAAAGTGCTCCTCGTGTTATCGGCCCGAGACGAGAAGGTCGAGCTCTCGTGCCGAAATCTGCGCGAGGTGCGCGTGATCATGGCCGACAGCCTGAACGTGGTCGACCTGCTCGAGGCCGATACGGTCGTCTTCACACGCGACGCGCTCGATCGGGCCCAGGAGGTGTACGCGTGACCGCCACGAACCTGCACGACGTGCTGCTTCGCCCCGTGATCAGCGAGAAGAGCACGCTCGAGACCGAACGCAACAACTACACGTTCGCCGTCTCCCGAGACGCGAACAAGTTTCTCATCAAGGCAGCCGTCGAGGCCGAGTTCAAGGTCACGGTCCTCGGCGTGCGGGTCATCAGCGTCCGTCCCAAGCAGAAGCGGCGCGGCCGCAAGACGATGGGCACGGTGCCGGGCTGGAAGAAGGCCATCGTGACGATCGCGCCGGGTGACAAGATCGAACTCTTCGAGGCCGTGTAGAGATGCCACTTCGCAATTACCGACCGACATCGCCGGGCATGCGTCAGATGACGCGCTCGACGTTCGAGGAGATCACGCGTGACACCCCGCACAAGCCGCTCACCGAGCGGCTGGTCCGGCGTGCCGGTCGCAACAGCCAGGGCAAGCTGACCGTTCGCCACCAGGGCGCGGGGCACAAGCGACTGTACCGGGTCATCGATTGGCGGCGCGACAAGTACGGAGTGCCCGCCAAGATCGCCACGGTGGAGTACGACCCGAACCGCTCCGCGCGCATCGGTCTCCTGCATTACGCCGATGGCGAGAAGCGCTACATGCTGCTGCCGCACGGCCTCAAGGTCGGCGATGTCGTCGCCTCCGGACCCGATGTGGAGCCCCGCACCGGCAACGCGCTGCCGCTGTCGCGCATCCCGCTGGGCACGCAAGTGCATAACATCGAGCTGGTCGCCGGTCGCGGTGGACAGATCGTGCGCAGCGCCGGCAGCAGCGCCCAGCTGCTTGCCAAGGAAGGCAACTTCGCGACGATCCGCCTTCCCTCGGACGAGGTGCGTCGCGTGCGGATCGAGTGCTCGGCCACCATCGGGCAGGTCAGCAACCTCGACCATGAGAACCAGAAGATCGGCAAGGCCGGCCGTTCCCGCCACATGGGCAGGCGCCCGACCGTGCGCGGATCGGCGATGAACCCGCGCGACCATCCGCACGGCGGTGGCGAGGGCAAGCAGCCAACAGGCATGCCGCCCAAGACGAAGTGGGGTAAGCCGGCCATGGGCCTGCGCACCCGGGCCAAGAAAAACCAGAGCAACAAGATGATCGTCCGCCGTCGATACGGGCGGGGTTAGGAGCCGATAGATGAGTCGTTCCGTCAAGAAGGGACCCTTCATCGATGCGCGCCTGCTCGGCCGCATCGACGACATGAACAAGCGCAGCGAGCGCAAGGTGCTGAAGACCTGGTCGCGCGCAAGCGTGATCTTCCCGCAGATGATCGGACACACGATCGCCGTCCACGACGGCCGTCGCCACGTGCCGGTCTTCATCAGCGAGAACATGGTCGGGCATCGACTGGGCGAGTTCGCCCCGACACGCACATTCCGCGGGCACGGTGGCCGGGCCACCGAACGCTCGACGGCGTTGAAGTAGGCCGTCCATGCGAGTGAATGCAACCGCGAAGTACATCCGCATCAGCCCGCGCAAGGTGCGCCTGGTCACTGATCTCATCACCGGCAAGCCGGTCGAGGAGGCTG
Source organism: Chloroflexota bacterium (assembly GCA_013820865.1). Lineage (GTDB taxonomy): Bacteria > Chloroflexota > Limnocylindria > QHBO01 > QHBO01 > JACDBZ01. The sequence goes on along the minus strand of JACDHU010000297.1, from coordinate 918 downwards.
CGGCGATCCTCCGCTTCCTGCCGAACGCCGCGGCCAAGGACGTGGCGAAGGTGCTCAAGAGCGCCACCGCCAATGCCGAGAACAACTACAACCTGTCGGCCGATGAGCTCCGCGTGGTGAGCGCCGTCGCCGACGAGGGTCCCACCCTGAAGCGTGGGCGACCGCGTGCCCAGGGCCGGTACTTCCAGATTTTGAAGCGAACCAGCCACATCACCGTCGCCGTGGCTGACCGAGAGGAGTCCTAATGGGTCATAAGGTTCACCCGTACGGGTTCCGGATCGGCATCATCAAGCCCTGGCTGGCGAAGTGGTACGCGGACCGCGACTACGCGACGCTGCTCCAGGAGGACATGCGGATCCGGGAGCTGGTCGCGCGGCAGCTCGCCAATGCGAGCGTCAGCCAGGTCGAGATCGAGCGCGGCATCAACCACGTCACCGTGACGGTGCACACGGCCAAGCCGGGCATCGTGATCGGCAAGGGTGGCGCCAACGTCGAGGCGTTGCGCACGAACATCGGCAAGCTGACCGCCAAGAAGGTCAAGCTCGAGATCAAGGAGATCCTCCAGCCCGAGCTCGACGGCATGCTCCTGGCTCAGAACGTGGCCGGCCAGCTGGAACGGCGCATCGCCTTCCGAAAAGCGATCAAGCAGTCGATCCAGCGCACCATCAAGGCCGGTGCCAAGGGCGTCAAGATCCAGGTTTCGGGTCGCCTCGGTGGCTCCGAGATGAGCCGTACCGAGTGGGACAAGGAAGGCCGGATTCCATTGGGCACGCTGCGCGCTGATATCAGCTATGGCGTCGTCCACGCGCGCACCACGTACGGACGCATCGGCGTCAAGGCGTGGATCTACCGCGGCGAGCAGCTCGGGGAGCGCCCGGGCAGTGCCCGGACCGAGCCGCGCGCTCCGCGCCGTGCCGC
>JACDHU010000296.1 GCA_013820865.1 Chloroflexota bacterium | reverse complement strand
CGGACTGGTGGGGCTGTATCTACTGTGGCTCGTTGTCGGATACCTGCGCGTCAGCCAGGTCGGCATCGCGGAGCGCCGCTCCGGGGCAGAGGCGGTGCCGCTCCTGCGCTCAGCCGATGGCGAGCCATCGGCACGCGGTGTTCCGTACTGCGCCTTCGACGGCATCCAATACCCGGCCGGCGCCCGGTTCTGCACGAGTTGCGAGCGCGACCTCACCCTGGACTGCGTGAACTGCAAGACAACGCTCGCAGCCGGCGAGGCCGCGTGCTTCCGCTGCGGAACCCCGACCGGCGCCTGACCTGAGCCGCCGCGCGATGCAGACGCGCGAGATCCTCATCGACAGCGGAGCCCACCCGGGTCTTGTTGACCTGACCGACGCCTGTCGCGACTTTCTCTCCGAATCCGATGCGGACCATGGCCTGCTCGTCGTGTTCGTGCCGCATGCCACCGCCGGGATCGTGGTCGTCGAGCTCGGGGCGGGATCGGACGACGACCTCCTCGATGCGCTCGATCAGCTCCTGCCGCGAGATGACCGATGGCGCCATCGGCACGGCAGTCCCGGCCACGGCGCGGATCACGTGCTGCCACTCCTCGCCTCGCCGTCGATGACGGTGCCGGTGATCGACGGGGGCATGGCCCTCGGCACGTGGCAGTCGATCGCATTGCTTGATCCGAACCGAGATAACCCGCGCCGCACGGTCAGGCTCTCATTCCTTCCCGGCTGAACGGTCCGGTGCCGTCCCCACGCCACGCGGCGCAGTCGGCATTCACAGGCTGGAATCCAGGCCACCGTCAGCGCTGGATGAGGCGCTCAACCTGCGCGCCAAGCTCCACGGGATCATGGGTCGGTGCGTCGCAGGCGTAGCCGCGGCACGCGTAGGCGGTGGCGCGTCCACCCCGAGCCACTTTGCCCTCATGCAACGGCCAGGACGCGTGGGAGTCGGTGGGAGCGACGCTCGTGAGCACAAGATCCGGCACGTAAGGCTGAACCGCGGCCTCGCGGAGCACGGTGGCGTCCGCTCCAGCGCCAGCGACCACCACGTCGATCGGGTTGCCCAGATGCCGATCCGCGGCGCTCAACATTCGACCGAACGCGCTTGGCTGGCGTTCGAGGGCGGGCGCCACGGCACGTAGGATGGACTGTGCCCGGCGTGCGTAGGTCTCTTCTCCGGTGAGCAGCGCCAGGCGTTGGAGAACATCGGCCCCGATGCTGTTGGCCGATGGAGTCGCGTTGTCCACGAGGCCACGCGGTCGCGCGACGGTCCGGTCGTGCTCGTCCGAGGTGTCGAGGAACGTCCCTGCATCCGCGTCCCAGAAGTCTCTGAGCGCCGTATCAACCAGCCGACGAGCGAGGAGCAGGGGCTCAGCGCTGCCGAGTGCAGCGTGCGCTCCGAGCATCCCGTCGGCGACGGCCAGGTAATCCTCGGCGAATCCTGGCGTATGTGCGCGGCCCCCGCGCGCGGTGCGCCACAGCCGGCTTCCGTCGCGGACGAGCTGGGTCTCGATGAATGTCATCAATATGCGGGTCGCCTCGACGTAGCGCGGCTCAGACAGCACGGTGGCTGCGTGCGCCATCGCACGCAACGCCATGCCATTCCAGGCCGCGATCTGCTTGTCGTCGAGGCCGGGGCGCACACGCTCAGCGCGGGCAGCCAGCAATGCCGAGCGGCCACGCTCGACCAGTGGCTCGGAAGCGTCACTGCCGCGCGCCCGATGCAGGATGTTCGTCTCCTCCCAATTCCCCGACGCAGTAAGCCCCCAGTAAGCGGCCAGTAAGCGGGATTCGCCATCATCGAGGCCCGCATCTCTGAGGACCGACATGAACTCGTCGTAGGACCACACATAGAAGCGCCCCTCCACGCCCTCGCTGTCGGCGTCGAGGGCTGAGGCGAAGCCGCCCTCATCGGTCTGGAGCTCCGACATCATGAAGTCCAGTGTGCTCCGCGCCACCTGGCCATAGCGGGGATCGGTGGTGGCCCGGTAGCCCTCGAGATAAGCGTGGGCGAGCAGCGCGTTGTCGTACAGCATCTTTTCGAAGTGCGGCACCAGCCAGTGCGCATCGGTGCTGTAGCGCGCGAATCCACCGCCGACCTGATCGTGGATGCCGCCATCGGCCATGGCGTCGAGGGTGCGCGTCACCATGGTGAGCGTCGCGGCATCGCCCGAGCGGCGCCAGGTGCGGAGCAGGAACTCGAGCGTCATTGGCGGCGGAAACTTCGGGGCGCCACCGAAGCCGCCATGGGTGGCATCGAATGATGCGCCGATGCGTCCGACCGCCACGTCCAGCTGGCGCTGCTCGGGATCCCGATCTCCGGGTCGGACGGCCAGCTGTGCCTGGAGGTGACCGGCCAGGGCGCCGGCCTGTTGCTCGACCTCGGCGCGCCGCGAGCCGTACGCATCGGCGACCGAGGTCAACACGCGTGGGAACCCGGCCATGCCATGCCGGTCCTCAGGCGGGAAGTAGGTGCCCCCGAAGAACGGGCGCAGATCGGGCGTCAGGAAGACGCTCATCGGCCAGCCGCCGGAGCCGGTCATTGCCTGTACGGCGGCCATGTACACGTCGTCGAGGTCCGGCCGCTCCTCGCGGTCGACCTTGATCGACACGAAATGCTCGTTCATGAGCGCCGCGGTCTCCGGGTTCTCGAAGCTCTCGCGCTCCATGACGTGGCACCAGTGGCAGGCCGCGTAGCCGATAGACAGGAAGATCGGCCGGTCGTTCGTGCGCGCCTTCTCGAGCGCCTCGGGAC
>JACDHU010000295.1 GCA_013820865.1 Chloroflexota bacterium | reverse complement strand
CTGATCGAGCGTAGCGGCATGAAGAAGGCGGGGAGGCCCATCAGGAGGGCCGAGGCGATCATCAGGAACAGGGCGAACGTGATGCCCGCCACGACGCCGCCGATCAGCCCATTGCGTGCCCATTGCCCGAGGTCTGCCCGGCCCGCGGTGCCTTCGGGATCCGCGGTCGTCATTGTGGTGGTTCCTCCTGGCCGCCGGAGCGGGTGCGGCCATGGTGCTGCCGGTGATTGTTGGGTGAGTCGGGCGATGATCGTCGAGGGGTTTCGAGATCATCGCCCGCTCCGAACGGAGCGCCCACGGCGAGGAGACGTGCGATTCGGTGATGCATGGGTGTCTCCTGTGCGCTAGTGAGGCATGCCCACCATGGGCTCCTCGTGAACTGCCGATGGCTGCATTATCCATACCCAGACGGTGAAGGTTTCGGGACGCTCGCCGCCGGCGAGCGTCCTCCGGACGCATGCAGATCGCTCGTACGAGCCGAAGGCTTGCGTGGCCAGGACGGCCAAGACCGCCAGGACCGCCACGATCGCCAGGCCCGCCAACCGGATGACGTCGAATCCAATGTCGGCGTCCGCCACCAGCGCCTCGCGACCCGCCTCCACCGCCCAGTTGACCGGGTTGAACTGCGCTGCGGCCTTGATTCATTCGGGCGCCACGGCCAAAGGGACTCGATGATGTATCGGGAAATCGCTTGGCCCACAGCGTCTCGGTGTGGCCGTCATCGGACATCTCGACCTTGACGAAGCCTTCAGCAGCGTAGGCATGTCTATCGCGCCGACCGGCACTTATCGTCGCAATCCTAGGCCACTTTGCCATCAGGTCACCACTCGCGTCGAATCATGCGCTGTTGTCGATTATTGTGCTGTTAGCCGAGCACCCGTTACAGCAGGAGATTCGGCCAATTGCGCACGCAATCGCACGCTCAGAGCACAGCGGATAGGGTTTGGTGACTTAAAAGTCCCCTGCTCTAACCGCTGAGCTAACGGCCCACGTTGCAACTCAGTCTATCGGTCCCGGCAGCAGGTCTACCGCGGTGGTCAGGCTCCTCACCGAAGGCCGCGGGGTGAAATGCCTGGCGAATCGAACCACCGCGCGAGCCGTGGAATGGCCGAGCGTCACGAACGGATCATCCGTCCGCCGGTCTGTCAGTCGAGAAGCCGATCCATCGTCCGGCAGGGTCGGTGAAGGCCGCCCACCAGCCCATGTCGCCGCCAATCTCGGAGCGCTGCGTCACGACGGTGCCGCCCGCGCTGCTGACTCGCTCGAGTGCGACCTCAAGCTCATGGGTCTTGAACGTGATGCGGACTCCGTTGCCTAGCTCGTGAGCAGGTGCCTTGAAGATGCCTCCGAGCATGTCGCCGTCGGGGCCGAGGGCCGCGAAATAGTCCTCACCGAACGGCTGGAAGGTCCACCCGAAGACCTCACCGTAGAAGCGCTTGGCGTCGTCCAGGTCCGGAACCGGGATCTCCCACCAATTCATCTCGGTGATGACCGGTGTCGTGGTCGCCTTGTCCATCGTCCGTCTTCTCCGTGCAGGTTCTGGTGGGTCGATTGTTTGCCGAGAATACGCCCAGCAGGAAGATGGGGGACACGGAGACGTTGGCCCATCTCGGCACCGGCGCGCTCAGATGGCGCCCGACAGATCGATGGCCATCTCGACGACGGGCCGATATGGGTCGTTTACATCGGCCCGAGGCGGGTCCTCCGGGCGATGGGCCCGGTCCGTGATCACCCGGTAGAGCAGGGTGCGAACGAGGTACTGCCCGAATTGCTCGATGTGGCCAACGCCGGACAGCAGGGACGCGTCGGCCGCTTCCCACACCAGGGCGTCGGCAACGACGATGGCAGTCGCGAACGCCGCAGGGCGCCAGTACGGCGAGAGGTCGATGTTCGCCGGCGGCAGGCCTTCGGCGAACAGGACATTGCCGGTCAGGTCACCATGGATGAGCTGGTCCGGCGTGTCGACGGGCCGGCGGGCAGCGGCGAGACGTGCGACATGCTTCGTGCCGGCGAAGTCGCTCACCGGCAGCTCGTCCCACGCGACGCGATCACCGGTCGCCCACGGATCGGCGCGCTCATCCAGGAACGCCGGGCGGGGTTCGGCGCGGACGGCAGTGTGGAATGCCTCGCCGGCGCGAGCCAGGCGCGACCTTCGCCGCCAAGCAAGGGCTCCGGTGGCCATTCACCTAGGAAGGCGTCAACCGCAACCCGGCTCGGTGCCGGGTGATCAATCGGGTGCCGCGACCCAGATTTCATGCGCCCAGAGAGCCCAGGATGAAGTGGGCACATCAGTCCGGGGTGGGGGCGTATCGCCGCTTCAGGATCACTCGGCGGTTGGTGCAACAGGACCGAGAACGTCGCACGGACGTGCTCGGGCCGATGGCTGCCATCATCGATGACCACCTCGAGCCGGTCGGCGTCATCAGCGATCCGGCGCAGCAGATCCGCATCGGCCTAGCTCCCATGGTAGGTCCGAATCCGGTTCCGATCGACGAACGACTTGTCCTCGATATCCAAGCCCAGGATCTGCGCGCGCGGGAAGAACACCTTCCACATCCGTAACGAGGCGCCACCCTCCCGCTGACGGGCGTAGCCACCGATGCCGATCTCGAGCAGGCTGAAGCGCTCCTTCCTCAGGTGGGCAAGGTGGCGCTCATAGTGCGGCGTGTAGTAGTGGACTCCCCACTTGTCGCTCCCGAATTCCGCGGCCAGCTGGCCGAGATTCATATTGCGCAGGAGCCGAGTTGCA
>JACDHU010000294.1 GCA_013820865.1 Chloroflexota bacterium | reverse complement strand
AAGCGTGCGAACCCCCGCGTCGCCCGACCCGACGCCGGGGCCCACGCCGGGAACGAGCCGCGCCAGCTCGGCTCGCACGCCTGGATCGAGAGTATGGAGCCGCTTCGGATCGTCGACGAGGACGCGTGCGAGCAGGTCGACGATTGGCGCGTAAGGAGTGACATGGTGGCCGGGATAGCCTCTGATCTCGAGTACGCGGCCTCCCCCGCCCTCGACGGCGGTGATCAGCTCAGCCGCCAATCGTGTCTTGCCGATGCCGGCCTCGCCCTCGATCAGCACCAGGCGGCCCTCCGGGGATGCGGAGACGTCCAAGAGGAGATGCTGCACCTCCGTCCGACCCAGGAGTGGCAGCTGGGCCGGAGACCGGGGCGCAGGACTCGGTATGGAGGCTGGGGAGCGTGTGGCCTCGAGCACCGTGCCGGACAGGATCGCCTCATGGAGAGCGGTGGTTTCAGGCAGCGGCTCCACGCCGAGCTCACGGTCGAGCAGCACGGCGCAATCGCGATACTGGCGAACCGCGCCGGAACGATCGCCGCAGTTTGCGCGTATGCGCATCAGCGCGCGATGAGCCGGCTCGTGGAGCGGATCGATCGCGAGCCAGCGCGAGGCGTGCTCGAGGGCTGCCGCCTGATCGCCTGCCGCGGCTTCGAGTTCGACCAGGGTCTCCAGGATCCACGCCTGCTCGCGACGCACCTCGCCCGCTCGCTCGTTTTGCCAATCGTCCCACTCCGGGCTGTCCCGTAGCCCGAATCCGGCCATGAACTCACCCCGGTGGAGGGCGGCCGCTTCACTGAGCTGCACCCGACAGGCGGCACACGTCGCCAATGACCGATGATCGTGGCCGTGCACTCCCCGGACACATGCCCGGACCTGAACCACATCAACGTCAAGGCCGTCCTCATCGAGGCGGATGAGGTCGCCGACAGCGGACACATATCGGCCGCCGAGCGCGGCCCGCAGCGTCGAGAGCGTCCGTCGGAACGCCGCCCGAGCATGGTCATCGTCGTACTCCGGCCAGAGGAGGCTGGCGAGCGTGGACCGCGCCACCACCGGTCCATCCAGCGACAGGTACGCCAGCATCGCAGTGGCCTTGCGCGTGTCGACGACCACCGTAGCCCCGTCGAGCGCCACCAACGGCGGACCGAGCATCGTCAGGCGAAGTGATCGCCGACCGCTTGCGCTACGTTTCGTGGACATCAGGCTCTATCGTAACGCGAGCGGATCGTAACGATTCGGGGACGGACACCTGCCATAAGGAGGGCCGATGCATAGCAGGAACCTCGTCTCCGCCATCCTCGCGTTGGGCGCGGCGTGCGCCGCGGCGGGCGCTGGCAGCAGCTGGTTTCGTCACCGAACCCGGCCGGCCTGATGCTGCGACGCATCCTCGTCTTGGGCACTGCCACCGTTGCCATCGGGCTCATGCTGGCGTCGATGGCGCTGCCGAGCCCGGACGGGACAACCCCCTCCGAGTGGGTCGGACTCGTGGACATCTATTTCCGCTTCGCCTTCCTTGTGCTGGTCGGAGGGCTTGCCGCCGTCGGCGCGCTGATCGCGATCCGCCGGTCTGATCATCCGATTGGATGGTTGTTCCTGGCGGCCGCGCCGCTGACCGCGATCTCGAGCTTCGGCACCAACCTTGCCGCGCTGGTCGTGGATGCCGGCAGTGAGCCACAATTCGCCACCAGCATCGTCATCTGGCTCGCGACATGGGCATTCACCCCGGCGATCGCGATCCTGGTCTTCCTCGTCCCACTCGTGTTCCCGACGGGACGGTTTCTCTCGCATCGATGGCGAGGACTGGCATGGTTCATCACGTTCGGCTTCGCCCTCGCGGTGATCGTCACGGCATTCCGCGCTGGGTCGAGCGACGCTGCCGCCGGGTTGCCGAACCCGTTCGGGATTCCCGCCCTGACACCCATCTTCGACGTCATCGACTTCCTGCTCGTCGTCACGGTCCTGCCGACGGTGGTCCCGGTGGTCGTCTCCATCTATCTCCGCTACCGCCGCGGAGGACCGGTGGAGCGTCAGCAGCTGCGCTGGTTCCTCTATCCGGCGTCGCTGACCGCCACCGCCTTCGCGGCCGCGCTCACTGATGCCCCGCTCGAGATCATCGGCTTCATCAGCTGGCCCACGGCGATAGGCAGCCTGGCACTGGTACCTCTGGCAATCGGCGTTGCGATCCTCCGCCATCGGTTGTTCGAGATCGACCGCATCGCGAGCCGCACGATGACCTACTCGCTGGTCACCGCCGTGCTCGTCGGCGTGTACTTGACAGCCGTCCTGATGCTCCAATTCTTCTTGGCGCCACTCACCGGTGATAGCTCGCCGCTCATCGTCGCCGCCTCGACGCTGCTTGTAGCCGTCCTCGTGAGGCCGGTCCTGCGTCGCGTTCAGGCTGTCATCGATCGACGCTTCAATCGATCCCGTTATGACGGCGAAGTCACGATCCGCGCGCTGGCGAGCCACCTCCGCGACGTCACCGACCTCAATCACGTCGCGGATGTTCTGACGCAGTCGGCGATCAGCGCCCTGGCCCCCAGTACAGTGTCGGTCTGGCTGCGCCCGACGCAAGCGGACCGGTGATACCGCTGATCGCGGAGACTCGGCCCATGACATCCGTAACGATCAGCGGACGCCGCGACGCCATGGTTGCCGTGCCATGACGACCTGGACGCAGACCCTCCGACGCCGAATCACCCGCCGCACTGCTGCTCTTCCCGCCGATGCGGCCCCCGGCAGCGACCAACCGGACGC
>JACDHU010000293.1 GCA_013820865.1 Chloroflexota bacterium | reverse complement strand
CTCGCAGGCCGGGCGAATGAGCTTCGCGATGTCGGGATGGTGCACTTCCACATCGAAGGCCCCGCACCCCACCTTGCACCCGAGGTGGCCGACAGCTTCAGGCACCGCGCGCTGTTCATCGGCGCCAACGCGAGGGAAGCGGTAAACGAGGGTCGCGCCGACTACGTGCCGATCTTCCTGTCGGACGTCCCGGAGCTCTTCACCGGCGGTGTCCTGCCACTCGACGTCGCGCTCATCAACGTCTCGCATCCGGACTCGAATGGGTATTGCTCGCTCGGGACCAGCGTGGACGCAACGCTGGCGGCCACGCACGCCGCAACCACGGTCATTGCCCAGCTCAATCGGGCGATGCCGCGGACGCTGGGCGATTCCTTCGTGCATATCGATGAAATCGACCTTGGAGTCGAGGTCGATCAACCGCCACATGAGCACCTGTCGCCCGCGATCGGCGACGTCGAGCGACTCATCGGCGAATTCGTGGGCGATCTCGTGCCCGACGGTGCAACCATCCAGATGGGCATCGGATCGATTCCAGCCGCCGTCGGTCTGGCGCTCCGCGACAAGCGCGACCTCGGGGTGCACACGGAGCTCTTTACCGATGCGGTGCTGGATCTCGTCGAAGCCGGCGCGGTCACCGGGGAGCGCAAGGAGATCAATCGCGGCAAGATCGTGTCCGCCTTCCTGATGGGCAGCCAACGCCTCTACGACTTCGTGCACGACAACCCGATGATCGAGATGCGGCCGGTGGACTACACCAACGACACCGCGGTCATCCGTCGCCTTCGGCGCATGGTGGCGATCAACTCGGCCATCTCGATCGACCTGACCGGGCAGGTCAGCGCCGATTCGATCGGCACACGCTTCTACTCCGGCGTCGGCGGCCAGATGGACTTCATGCGTGGAGCGGCGCTGGCACGTGAGGGTCGAGCGATCATCGCCCTGCCTTCGACAGCGGCCGACGGGAAGATCTCGCGTATTGCGCCGGTCCTGGCTGAAGGTGCCGGCGTCGTCACCAGCCGCGCGCACGTTCGGACGGTTGTCACCGAATACGGCGTGGCCGAGCTGTTCGGTCGCAGCATCCGCGAGCGGGCGACGGCCTTGATCGCCATCGCGCATCCAGACTTCCGAGACGACCTCGCGCGCGAAGCCCGTCGCCTGTATCACGTGTAGGAAAGGTTCGGCCTATTCCCAGCCTGTCCGCCAGACGCGCCACAGCGCCTCGGGGTCCGAGAGTGGGTCGCCGTGGATCAGGAAGAAGTCAGCCGGCCCGCCTTCGCGAACCACGCCCGCTTCCTCCTCGCCGATGAGCTCGCCGCCGCGCCAGGTTGCCGCGGCCAGGGCGTCGACCGGCTCGAGTCCAGCGGCCACGAGGCTCGTCACCTCCCAGGCCAGCTGGTTGGCGCGCAGCGAGCCGCCACCGAAGTCGGACCCCGTGGCGATGGCGACGCCGGCATCGCGCGCCCGCCTGACGGAAGCCTCTCCCTGCTCCAGGCGCGCCTGGACCGCGGCCCGCCCGGCCACCCCGGCGAAGCGATCCATGCTTGTCGTATCACCGAAGCTGAGCCAGGATCGCTGGACCGCCAAGGTGCTCACCAGCGTGGTCCCGCGGCTTGCCATCTCGGCAGCCACGGCAGCATCAAGCTCGAACCCGTGCTCGATCGAGTCGACGCCGCCCAGCACCGCCTCCCACGCTCCGCTCAACCGCCCCGAGTGCGCGGCGACCTTCGCGCCCCGCTCCCGAGCCGCGTCCACGACGCGCGCAACCTCGTTCGCGGTCCACGGCGAGACGTTGACATCGGGCCCGTCCATATAGAGCTTCACGAGATCGGCTCCGGCATCCAGCTGACCGATCGCTCCCGCCAGCAGCTCGTCAGCGTTGTTCGCCTCAATCGCCGAGCGCATGGGATTGACGCCGCCCGGGAAAAGCCAGGAGCCGGCGGCACGCAGGTACGGGCGGTCGGCGCGTCCGGCCCATCGGTCGCGCACGGCGAGCGCAAGCGCGCGTTCCCGACCGTCGTCCGGATCAACGCCGATGGGCGAACCGACGTCGCGCATCCACCGCACTCCCGCCGCCATGCCGATGCGCCCGTTGTGCTCGGCCACGGCGAGCAGCGTCTCAGGCGGATCGTTGAACCGCTCGATCCAGTTCGCACCGCCTGGACCGGTGACATGGCTGTGGCAGTCAACCATTCCGGGCACGAACACGGCACCAGCGCAATCAACGACTGTCGCGCCCGACGCGTTCTCTTCACCGCCGGTGGGGCGGATCCAGCTGATGCGCCCATCCTCGACGAGGATGCTGACGTTGCGCTGGAGGCTCGCCGCGCGGCCGTCGGCCAGAGCGCCGTCGCGATACAGCACGCGACCGGTGACCGGCCGGGGACTCGGGCTCGGCGTCAGCGAAGCTGTTGGCGTCGGAGCCGGCGTCGCCGGATCGGGACTCGGTGTCTGACTCGGACTTGGACTCGCCCTCAGCCTGGGAGTCAGGCTCGGCAGCGGGGTGGCGCAGGCGGCCAGACCGACCGCGGAGGCGGCGGCACCGAGCTGGAGGAGCCGGCGGCGACTGATCGGCGAAAGGTGGGAATGCGGGTGCATCGGTCCATTATCCCCGTCCGATGCGGCCCAGGTGCGTGTCGCGGAAGTCGGTCGGAAGCTTGAGGCCGTAGCCGAGCGATCGGTCCATCCCGACATGCGCCACAAGGATGGCTCCCGCCAGCGCCAGAGGAGCGATGGCGGCAAACCAGCCGACGGCCAGCACGATGAGCGCGGTCGCGAGG
>JACDHU010000053.1 GCA_013820865.1 Chloroflexota bacterium | reverse complement strand
CGTCGTCGATCACGACGCTCAACTGGCCAGCGTCCGAACCGAGGGCGGCCGGATCGACAGCCATGATCCGCATCGCGGCATCGAGCAACCCTGTCGGCAGCTGATCGCCGACGGTGATGACCCGCGCAACGTACCGTTCATCGCTGATCACGGGAGTCACGCGGAGATTCGCTGGAATCTCCTCTTCGCGAGCCAGTGCCGCGAAGATGGTGCCGTCCGAGGAGCCGAGGAGGCGTGCCGAGCGGGTGTGCCACACGAACGCCACCTCGCGCTCGACGACCGACGCGTGCACCTGTCCGGTCAGGCTGGCGGAGACCTCCGCGCTGGCCACCGCTGGAATGCTCTCCACGCGGTCACGCAGCGCGGCCGTATCCACGGCCAGCACGCTGAGCCCGCGCTGTTGCGCGAGGAGGTCCTCGAGATCGTTGGCATCGGTGAAGTGATCGCCGGCCCACGCCACTTCGCTCACGCGCATCCATGGGCCGTTGAGCAGTGCGACCAGCGCGAGGCCCGCCGCAATGGCCCCGAGCGCCGCAATTGCCCGTCGGATTGACGGCATGCGGCCCGATAGGCGTCGTTGGAGCGAGACGGTCGGACGTCGCGCGCCGCGACCGCGAGGGCGCGACCCTGGGCGGCGGCGGGCGGTCACAGCGGCGCGCGTGACCCGCTGTGGCCGCGGAGGCTGTGCCTTCAGCTTCATCGGTCACGCTCCTGGGCGAGCTCAATCAGGCGGGAGATCAGCGCCGTGAACGAGAGTCCAGCGAGCTCGGCCTGCTTGGGATACATGCTGGTGGCCGTGAAGCCCGGCAACGTGTTCATCTCGCTGATGAACGCCTGGTCGGCCGTCACGAGGAAGTCGACCCGTGCGAGTCCGGCGGCGTCCACCGCCCGGTACGCGGCCAGCGCCAGCTCCTTGAGCTGGACCGCGAGGTCGGAGTCGATATCGGCTCGTGCTTCCACCGTCGCCAGCCCCTCGACGTACTTGGCCTCGTAGTCGTAAAAGGCGTGTGTCGAGCGCACTTCGCCCGGCTCGAAGACAATCGGATCGTCGTTGCCCAGGACACCGCACTCGAGCTCACGCGCCCCCTCCACGTACGACTCGACGATCACCTTGCTGTCATGGCCGAAGGCCCGGTCGAGTGCGGCCGGCAGCGCGTCGAGGTCATCAACCAGGCTCATGCCGACACTGCTGCCGAGGCGCGCCGGCTTCACGATCGAGCGTGGGCCAATCGTCTCCGCCACCTCACGCACCACGTGCTCCGGCTCACGCGTCCACGCGGAGCGCCGGAACCAGGCGTGGTCGACCACCGGCAGGCCATGCCCGCGCATGAGGTCCTTGAAGACGACCTTGTCCATGGCCACGGCGCTCGCCAGCACGCCGGCGCCGCTGTACGGGATGCCCGCCAGCTCGAGAAAGCCCTGGAGCGTTCCGTCCTCGCCATACGGTCCGTGCACGGCCAGGAACGCGACATCGATGGCGTCGCCGAGCGACCGCACCGCCGACCGGGCCGCCAGTGCCCCCTGGTCACCGAGCGATGCTGGCAGGTGGTCATCGTGCTCACGCAGCCGGACCACCTCCTCAGCGGGCGTTGCGGCTCCCAGCAGCCGAGCAAGCGACTCGCCCGCACCGAGGCGCGGAGCCTCGGCCGTGGGCAGCCGCCAGCGGCCCTCGCGGTCGATGTAGACGATGGATGGCTCGAACCGATCCCGGTCGATGGCGCGCAGAACGGCCTCGGCCGACGCGATGCTGACCTCGTGCTCCGCGGAGCGGCCGCCGGCAAAGATGCCGATGCGCAGCCTGCGACCGGTCATGGCGCCTCTTCCGGCCACGCGCCGACGAACTCGATCTCGTAGCGCAGGTCCACGCCGAACCGTTCGGACACGACCGCTCGAACGAAATCACCAAGCGCCCGGACGTCCGCGCCGCGCGCGTCTCCGCGAACGGTGACGATGAAGTTCGCGTGCAGGTCGCTCACCCGCGCCGATCCGATGCGATGGCCCTTGAGGCCAGCCTCCTCGATGAGCCGTCCGGCGTGATCGCCAAGCGGGTTTCGAAAGACGCTGCCCGCGTTCTGATCGGCAAGTGGCTGCGTCGCACGTCTGTGCTGCTGGTGCCCGTCCACGAGCTCGGCAATGGCCCCAGGTTCACCGCGCTCGAGTTGCAGCACGCCGCCGAGGATGACTTCGCGACCGTGCTTGAACCGGGAATCACGGTATGCGAAGGCACAGGCATCATGCTCCAGGGTGCGACGCTCGCCACTGCGCGCATCGAAGACATCGACGGTGCGCACCACGTCGGCCATCTCGCCGCCGTGAGCCCCGGCGTTGGCCCAGATCGCGCCGCCCAGGGAGCCGGGAATGCTGATGCCCCAGTCGAAGCCCGCCAGCCCGTCTCGGGCGCATCGCTTGGCGAGCGCGGCCATCGAGGCGCCGGCCTCGGCATGCAACTCCGTGCCGTCGATCTCGACCGCGTCCGCGCGAGCGCGAATCACGAGGCCGCGCATGCCGGCATCCGCGACAACGATATCGCTGCCCTTGCCGAGGACGAAGGCCGGCACATCCGCCTCGGCCGCCATGCGCAGCAGCGCCACGAGCTGATCGACGGTTTCCGCGATGGCCAACCGATCGGCCGGACCACCGACGCGCAGGGTGGTGAGGCCACTCAGCGCGACATCGCGTTCCATGACGATGCCCGCTGCCGCGGCCGCTTCGTCAAGCCGGCCAAGGCCATCGGCGGTCGTGACCGCGCTCACGACGTGCTCCTCTCGGCGAGCGCGATCAGCTCGCTCGCCAACACGCGAGCAGCATCGGGGCGGCCGAGGCGGCGAGCGGCATCGGCCATGGCGCCTCGGCGCGCGTCGTCGCCAAGGCCCAGGACCTCGGCGACCAGCCGATCCGTCGTGAAATCCTCATCGGCCACCACGATGGCCGCGCCTTCGTCGGCCAGGTAGTGAGCGTTGTAGCGCTGATGGGCGCCGGCGAACGGATACGGGACGAGAATCGAGGGGACCCCCACGGCCGTCAGCTCGGCACAGGTTGACGAGCCGGCGCGACCTACGACCAGGTCTGCGGCCACCAACGCATCTGCCATGCGGTCGGTGAGGAATGGCTCAGCCGTGTAGCGCGAGCGGATGGCGGGAGGCAACGCCTGGCGCGCGGCCCCGGCCTCGGCCATGCCGGCGCCTCCGGCGAGGTGGAGGACGTGCCAGTCGGGCAGAAGGCGCGGCAGCGCATCGGTCAAGGCAGTGTTCATGCGTGCCACCGCCTGTGAGCCACCGAACACGAGGAGCAGACGGTCACCCCGATCAAGGCCGAAGGCATGCCGGGCAGCGGCCCGGTCGATCCCGAGGAACGAGCGGATCGGCGTGCCGGATACGAAGCCCTTCCCGCTGAATGCGTCGAGCGTTGGAGGGAAGCTGACCGCGACGCGGGTGGCGAAGCGGCCAATCGCGCGCGTGGCGCGGCCGGGCAGGACGTTTCCCTCCCACACCAGGGTCGGGATGCCGCGGGCGCGCGCCGCCAGTACGAGTGGCAGGGCCAGGTAGCCGCCGGTGGTGAAGAGCGCCGCCGGTTGGAGGCGGCCCAGGAGCCACCATGCCTGCGGCACGGATGCGACCAGGCGCGCGGGGTCAGCGACCGTGTGCGCCGACAGGCCGGCGGATCGCAGCGACCGCACGACGAGTTCGTGATACGGAAGCTCGCCGCGCATCGGGTGATTGGCCACGAGCCTGCGCTCGAAGCCACGGACACCGCCGATGTAGTCGAGCTCAGCGCCTGGACGTTCGTCGCGCAGGGCTCGTGCGACGGCCAGCGCGGGGTAGATGTGCCCGCCGGTTCCGCCGCCCGACACCGAATACCGCATCACGCAGGGATCCTGTCTGGGTGGTCTCGCGACTGATCGACAGCAGAATGCCGATCGCCGCCAGGTTGATGGTCAGCGCCGAGCCGCCGGCACTGATGAATGGAAGTGGGATGCCAGTCACCGGCATGAGCGCGGTGACCACCATGATGTTGATGAAGGCCTGCGCCACCAGCCACGTCGTGATCCCGCCGGCGACCAGGCCGGAGAACGTGTCCGGCGCCGTGATTGCGATCCGGTACCCCTGGTACGCGATCACCACGAACAGGGCCACGACCGTCAGCGTCCCGACCAGGCCCCACTCCTCGCCGATGATGGCGAAGATGAAGTCGGTCGAGGGCGCCGGCAGATACAGGAACTTCTGACGGCTCTCGCCGAGCCCCAGCCCGGTGATTCCGCCCAGGGCCAGCGCCAGAAGTGCCTGGATGGAGTTGTAGCCGGTGCCGAGCGGATCGCGGAACGGATCGAGGAAGGTCTGCACGCGCGCCATCTGGTAGCTCGTGGCGCTGATCATCAGCCAGGCGGTCCCCAGGACTGCCGCGCCGATGGCGCCGAGGTACAGCAGGTTGGCGCCGGCCATGAAGAAGATTCCGACCGCGATGATGGCGTACACGCCGGCCGTGCCGAGGTCCGGCTCCATTGCGATGAGGAGAAAGCCCGGCGCCACCAGCATGCAGAAGGGCACCAGGCCGTTCCAGAAGGAGCGCGCTGCGTGTCCGCGCCGATCCAGCCAGTGGGCGAGGTACAGCACGACGCCCAGCTTCGCGAACTCGGCTGGCTGGAGGGAGCCGACGCCCGGGATCACGATCCAGCGCCGCGAGCCATTGATCTCCGAGCCGATGCCCGGGATCAGGACGGCGACGAGCAGCATGAGCGTGATCACGTAGAACGGGATGGCCAGGTAGCGCAGGTGGCGGAAGTCGAGGCGCATGGCCACCACCAGGCCGGTGATCCCGAGTCCGGCCCACACCAGCTGCTCCATTCCCTGCGCGGCCGGGTCGGCGCTATTGAAATACGACCGAACGCTCGATGCCGAGTAGACCATCACGATACCGATCGCGGTCAGCGCCATCGCGGCCAGCAGCAGCCCGAAGGCCGGCTCGTGACGCTCACGGCGCACGCCGCCGCGAGCGGGGGCGCGTCGCGCGGTGGATGCCGTGGTTGCCGCCGCCGTCACGCGCCTCCTCCGAGGGCCGCGACCGCCGCCCGGAAGGCATCGCCGCGCGCGGCGTAGTCGGTGAACATGTCGAAGCTAGCCGCCGCCGGCGCCATGAGCGCCACGTCCCCCGGACGCGCGAGCCGCGCGGCGTTGACCACGGCCTCGTCCAGCGTCCCGACGCGCTCGACCGGCACGCGGCCGGCGATGAGCCGCTCGAGCTCATCGGCCGTCTCGCCGATCAAGACGGCCGCCCGGGCGCGACGCGCGATCGCATCGGCGAAGGCGTCGTACGTGAGCCCCTTGTGGCTCCCACCGCAGATGAGCACGATCGGCGCGTCGAAGGCCTCGAGTGCCGCGATGGCGGCCATTGGGATCGTGGCCTGCGAGTCATTGATCCACCGCACGCCGTTGCGCTCCGCGACCAGCTCCAGCCGATGCGGAACGCCGCCAAACCCTCGGATCGCGTCAGCCACGACAGCAGCCGGAACTCCCACCAGGTGCGCGGCGAGCGATGCTCCCAGGACATTGGACAGCATGTGCCGGCCGGGAAGTGGCACGTCACCAGCCGGCAGCAGCCGCTCCCCCGCCACGCGCAGCCAGCCGTCCGCGTCGATCCATGCCTCGACCCGACTCCGATCCGGGCGAGCGACCCCGTACCATGCCACGCTCGCCGGCGATAGCCGCGCGCCGAGATCGAGGCAGCCGGGATCGTCATGGTTCAGGACGACCCGGCCGCTCGGCGCGCTCAGCTCAGCCAGGATGGCCTTCACCGAGCGGTAGGCCTCGACGCTGCCGTGGCGGTCGAGGTGATCCTCGCCGATGTTGGTGTACAGCGCCACGTCGGCGCCGCGGCCGATGGTTGGCAACTGGAGCTCTGAGAGCTCGAGCACGGCCCAATCGTCCGAGCCGAGATCGAGGGCGCGCTCCACCAGCGGCGTGCCGATGTTGCCACCCAATACGTGCTCGACGTCCCCGGCGGCCAGTATCGCGGCCACGAGCGATGCCGTGGTCGTCTTACCCTTGGTGCCGGTCACGCCCAGGACCCGCGCGCGGGTGAATCGCAGAAAGAGCTCGACCTCGCTGATCAGCTCGGCTCCGCGCTCCTCGGCGGCCAGCAGAGCGTCGCGCAACCAGGCGTCAGTGGTCACGAAGCGCGCCGAGATCGACGGGCTGGTCACGAGCAGGTCGGCGTGCTCGAGCAGGGCCGTGGCGGCGGTCTCGGTGACGCCGAGCGCGAGACGAATTGGCCTCGCACCGAGGGCCGCGACCGCTCTGGACAGGTCGGCGGCCGGCCTTCGATCGTAGGCGACCACGACGGCGCCGGCATCGGCCAGGAAGCGGCAGGCCGCGACCCCAGATCGGGCCAGCCCCAGCACGACAACGCGGCGGCCACGAAGGTCGGCGGCAGATCGGACGGGGGCGGACGGCGCAGTCATCATCGGTCCATCTAGATGCCGTTCACGCTGCCGAGGAAGATGCTGAAGCCCAGCAGTCCGGCCAGCGCGGCCACGATCCAGAAGCGAATGGTGATCTTCTCTTCGGCCCAGCCGATGAGCTCGAAATGGTGCTGGAGCGGGGCCATGCGAAAGATGCGCCGGCCGCGCAGACGATAGCTGGCAACCTGGATCACGACGCTCATGATGACGGCGAAGAAGACAATCCCGATCACCGCCAGAAGCGGCAGCTGACCGTTCACCGTCGCCACCACGGCGAGCGTGGCGCCCAGGCTCAACGCTCCCGAGTCGCCCATGATGATCTGGGCGGGATGGACGTTGAACCACAGGAAGCCCACCAGTGCGCCGATGACGAGCGCGCAGAAGATGGCGATGTTCGGCTGCGCCAGCTTCACGCCATCGATCGCCACGAGGCTGATGAGCAGGTACGCCACGAAGCTGAAGATCAGGACGCCACCGGCCAGGCCGTCGAGCCCATCGGTCAGATTGACGGCGTTGCTGGTGCCGACGATGACGAAGGCCACAAAGATCACGAACAGCAACGGGCCGATAACGATCTCGCCCAGGCCCGGGACGTTGATGCCGGTGATGTCGAAGTGGCGCTGGATGTAGAAGGCAGCCAGGATTGCCACCGCCGTCTGCCACACCAGCTTCCAGCGTCCTCGCATACCGATCCCGGTCCGCACGTTCACGAAATCGTCGATCGCGCCAAGGATGCCGACGCCCATGAGGGTCAGCATCGGTGTCAGCGTGGCGGCGTCCTCGATTCGCAGCGCCATGGCCAGGAACAGCACCACGCCGACCATCAGCGCGCCACCCATGGTCGGCGTGCCGGCCTTCCGGAGGTGCGCCTCGGGGCCGTCCGCGCGGATCTTCTTCCCGAAGCCCAGGCGTCCGAGCAGGCTGATGTAGATGGGCGCCAGGACCACCATGCCGATGAAGGCCAGCAGCAACGCGATGACGATCTGGACCAGGCTCATTGATTGACCCCCCGTAAGAGGTCGACCGCCCGATCGAGGCCGATGCCGCGCGACGCCTTGAGCAGCACGAGATCACCAGGACCGGTCGCCGCCTCGCGCTCGAGGACCGATGCCGCCTCATCCGCGTCGTCGGCCTGGACGACCCTTGTCGCGCCCGCAGCGCGCGCTCCTTCCGCGATCCAGCGACCACGAGCTCCCACCGCCACGAGCAGATCGGCCGAACGAGCGGCATGCTCCCCGATCTCGTGATGCAGCCGCGCCTCGTCCGGCCCGAGTTCGAGCATGTCGCCCAGCACCGCCAGGCGCCGGCGCCCGAAGGTGATCGGCGTCTCGGCCAGGAAGTCGAGCGCCGCGCGCATGCTGATCGGTGAGGCGTTGTACGTGTCATCCACCAAGGTTGCGCCCGAGGCAGCCGTCTCGACCTGCATGCGGTGCGCTGCGCGGCTTCCTGCGGCGAGCCCAACCTCAACTTCGTCGAGTGGCACGCCGAGGTGCTCGGCGGCTGTGGCGGCGGCCAGCGCGTGCGGGACCAGGTGCCGGCCAGGCGTGGCGCTGCGAACGCGTCGCTCGCCCCATGGGGCGCGAACCATGAAGACGGTGCCCGCCAGGCCGTTGCTCACGACCTCGTCGGCGCGCACGTCGGCGTTCGCCGCGAGGCCGAAGGTGCGGACCGTCGCCCGCGTGAGACTGCGCATGGCGAGGACGCGATGGTCATCGGCGTTGAGGATGGCCAGGCCATCTGCGGGAAGGGCCGCAGGCAACTCCCCCTTGGCCTGCGCGATGCGATCGATGCTGCCGGCTCGCTCGAGATGCGCGGGATGAACGCTGAGCACGATCCCAACCTCGGGCCTGGCGATCTCGGCCAGCCGCGCGATCTCGCCCGTGGTGTACATGCTCATCTCGAGCACCGCCGCCTCGTGCGACGCATCCAGTCGTAGCAGGGTCATCGGGAGGCCGGTCTCGGAGTTCAGGTTGCCCTCGTTGCGGAGCGTGACGAGACTGCGGGAGAGCAGATCGGCCGTCATCTCCTTCGCGATCGTCTTGCCGGTCGACCCGGTCACGCCGACGACCCGGACCGCGTGACGCGACCTCCACCACGCGGCGAGATCGCCGAGCGCACGCAGTGCATCCGAGACGATCACCACGGGCGCGTGAAGGTCGGCGGGCAGTTCGACCGGGCGATCGACGAGCGCGGCAACGGCCCCGGCGCGCAGCGCATCGGTCACGAAGTGGTGCCCATCGGTCCGTTCGCCGTGGAGGGCGACGTAGATCGAGCCGGGAGTCACTCGACGGGAGTCGACGGAAGCGCCGGCGATGGACGTGACCGATGCCGGCCCCTGGAGGCGGCCGCCGGTGGCGGCCAGCAGGTCGTCGAGACGGATCGTGGGAGGCACACGGACCACGCTGCGGGCTGTCGGGCAGTTTACCAGCGTCATGGCTGCGCGACCGGTTCGATCGGCCGGTCGGGCGC
>JACDHU010000292.1 GCA_013820865.1 Chloroflexota bacterium | reverse complement strand
TGCCCCGCGCGCACGCCGAATGGAAAGCTGGACCCGAACGCTACGAGGAGATGGTCCGCCTGCGCGAGCTCGAGGCGACCGGTGACGAGATCCTGGCAGTCGGCGAGGAGCTGCTGGTCAGCGAGCATGCCGCGCGTGAGGCGCTGCTGCCCGAGATCGGGCCAGGGGCATCGGCGGCCGAGGTGGCGGACATCGTCAAGAACGACCATGCGAGGACGTTCGCCGAGTCACTCGTCGAGTATCGAGACTCCATGGATGCGGCCCGTGCCTTCGTGGTCGAGCACGGCCTGGCCACGCCTCCGGACGAGGACCACCTCCACGTCATCGAGACGCCGTCATTCATCCGGCATGTCATCCCGTTCGCCGCGTACTACGAGCCCGCCAAGTTCGACGCGCACCCGGTCGGGACGTACATCGTCACGCCTCCGAGCTCACCGGAGATGATGCGCGAGCACAACCGTGCCTCGATCTCCAATACATCGGTCCATGAGGCCTATCCGGGTCATCACCTCCAGCTTTCCGCGGCAATCACCAACCCGAGCCTGGTGCGGCTCTTTTCCGGCGCGCCCGAGTTCGCCGAGGGCTGGGCCTTCTACTGCGAGCGGATGATGAAGGAGCACGGCTTCGATGCGACCGCCAAGGGCTGGTACATCGTGCACACCGATGCCATCTGGCGCGCGGTGCGCATCATCCTGGACGTGGCACTGCACCGGGGACGTATCAGCTTCGAGGATGCGGTCGAGCGGCTCGTCGCCGAGACCGGCTTCGAGCGTCCAGCCGCCCTGGCCGAGGTCAAGCGCTACACCTCGACTCCCACCTATCAGCTGTCGTACCTGTACGGCCGCCACATGATCGACAAGCTCAAGGCCGATATCTCCGCGCGCGAAGGCGCCGACTTCAGCCTGCGACGATTCCACGACACGCTCCTGTACGGAGGCACCATGCCGGTTTCCTACGCCCGCCGCCTGTTCGAGGCCTCGTCATGAAGATCCTTGCGGCCGTTGTCGGCCTGGCGCTGGTCGCCTGCGGGACCGATCCGTCGCCGACGCCGTCGGTGGCCTGTCCCACCGGGCCGCCCACATCTGTCTCGGCCCAGGCCTCGCTCGACGGCGCCGGCCTGGCGACGGTTACCGTCAGCGGCGCCGTCTCGGGTGAGTTTGTCTTCGAGCTGTACGGCAACGAGGCACCGCTGGCCACGGCCAACTTCGCCGACCTCGCCCGCTGCGGCTTTTACGACGGCGTCAAGTTCCACCGCGTCCTCGCCGGCTTCGTGATCCAGGCGGGCGACCCGGAGACGGCCAATAACGACGTCGACTTCGAGGAGATGGGCCGCGGCGGGCCGGGATACGAACTCGAGATCGAGCCCGTGGCGGAAGGCCTCACCCATGACCCCTATTCGGTGTCGATGGCCAACAACCAGCGCTTCGCCGGCAGCCAGTTCTTCGTCGCCCTGGAGGACCTTGACGATGCATTGCGACAATCCGGTGTCTACACGATCTTCGGCCAGGTCACGTCCGGGACCGATACCATCGACGCCATCGCCGCCGTCCCGGTCAATGACCCGCGCATCGGCGTCCCCGTGGACGCGGTGACCATCGACTCCATTGTCATCTCCGCTTTGGCGCCCGAGGAGTAGCCTGTCGCATCGGCTCATAAAGCGGTTCGCAGTGTAAAGGAATCTAAACCTCGAAAACCCTTGTCTAAAGAGAACAGGTGGTCTACTCTGTCAGTGCTGTTCGCACAGCGATTCACTACTGGTCGCAAGGCCATGGGTAGGTTTGGGTTAGGGTAGTGCGGGCAACCGTGCGTGAAAGATGCCCTTGCGGTTAGCGAATCCGGCAGCAATGAAGGCCCCCGCTTCGGCGGGGGCCTTCGTCTTTGTCCTGCCCTTGATCTCAGATGGGTGACGCCGCCGAACGCCCCGTGTACCATGCCTCTCGGCCCAGGATGGCCGACTCCCCAACACCCGCGCGCCGGTAGCTCAGTGGATAGAGCGTCGGCCTCCGGAGCCGAAGGTCGCAGGTTCGAATCCTGTCCGGCGCGCCAGATTCGTGATCGCGGGTGCCCTGCATAGATGGGTGCCAATCGAGATCGACGTCCGCGCGTCGGCGGTCCTCGGTGTGCTGGGGGCCGGCGGGATCGGCGAGGCGCTCGTCCAGTCGCTGCGCTTCGCGCGGTTCGACCGAGCCGGAATGTGCGTCATCGTGATCATCGTGGTCACGATCCTGATCGACTACGTGTCGGGCTCGATACGGCGTCGCATCATCGAGGGCTCCGTGACGCCGCCAGGGGTCGACGGCAGCAGAATGAGCCCCGCCAGGGCGTATCGGAGACCGCCGAAGGACAGTGGCTGGAGGTCAAGATCGTCCAACCCGATCTTGACCAGGATCCAGGACGTCGACCACAGGAACGTGACCAGCAGCGCCTGGAGCACCGCCATCACGTGCTGACGGCCAGTGCGCGGGTCGGAGATCATCGGTCCTGGCAAAGCCGCCCACCTCAGCACGGCTTGGCCCGATCTCCGCGGACCGCCGGTAGATCGCCGATATGCGACACCGGGCAGCAGTCAATGACACGATCCATCGATACGTCATCGGCCGTGAGCGTGGGCAGCGCGCGAACTGAAGCCCCTTGTCACACCATGACCGATAGATCGCCGAGACGACACGCCCCGAGGGCGTCGTGACGCGACTCATCGATAGATCGGTCACAAGCTGACATGAGCGCGGCCGCCGCGCGCCCAGCACGCTCAGCACCCGCCGATGCATCGGCGAAACAACACCCGGCGCG
>JACDHU010000291.1 GCA_013820865.1 Chloroflexota bacterium | reverse complement strand
CCAGGACGATCCCCGCCGACTCGACGGCCACGTCGGTGCCTGCGCCGATGGCGATTCCGACATCCGCCTGTGCCAGCGCCGGGGCATCGTTGACACCGTCGCCCACCATCGCCACACGAGCACCGCCCGATTGGAAGCGGCGAACGGCCGTGGCCTTGTCCGCTGGCAGCACCTGGGCCGCCACCTCATCGATGCCGATGCGCTTCGCGACCGCGTCGGCCACCGCCTGGGCGTCGCCCGTGATCATCGCGACCCGCAGGCCCATGCGATGCAGTTGCTTCACGGCCTCGATCGACTCCGGCCGGATCTCGTCCTCCACGCCGATTGCGCCGATGACCTTGCCGTCCGCGACGACGTGCAGGACCGTTCGGCCCATGGCCGCCCACTCGTCGGTGCCAGCACTGAGCTCATAAGGCGGCTCGAGGCCAAGCTCCTGCAGGAGGCGCGGACCGCCGACGTACGCATGGCTGCCATCGATCTCGGCGCGGGCACCGCGTCCGGCCATGTTCTCGAAGGATCGGCTCGGGCGCGGTTTGACGCTCCGACCTTCGGCATCGCGGACGATGGCGCGTGCCAGGGGATGCTCGCTATCGGCCTCGACGCCGGCGGCGACGGCGACGACATCGGCCTCTGAGGCTCCGGGGCTGGCTGCCACCGCTGATACGGTGGGCTCGCCGCGGGTCAGGGTGCCGGTCTTGTCGAAGATGACCGTGTTGAGATCCTTTGCGCGTTCGAGCGCGAGCCGGTCCTTGACCAGCAGGCCGTTGCGTGCGCCGAGCGTGGTGCTGATGGCGACCACCAGCGGTATGGCCAGGCCCAGGGCATGGGGGCACGCGATGACGAGCACGGTCGCCGTGCGAATGAGTGCCGCCTCGGGGTCGCCGAGCAACGTCCACGCAGCCAGGGTGAGCACGCCGGCGACGAGCGCCACGTAGAAGAGGGTCGCGGCGGCACGGTCGGCGAGGACCTGCGCGCGAGACTTGGATGCCTGCGCCTCGGCCACGAGCCGCATGATTCCCGAGAGGGCGGTGTCGTCGCCAACGGCCGTGATGCGGACGCGGAGGCTGCCCCCGGCCGCGACGGTGCCGGCAATCACCGCGTCGCCGGCCTCCTTGGTGACGGCGCGAGACTCACCGCTGATCATCGATTCGTCGACGTCGGCCGCGCCTTCGACGACGGTTCCGTCGGCGGGCACGCGGCCTCCGGGCCGGACGAGCACGACGTCGTCCATGGCTAGTTCGTGCGTGGGGATTTTCTCGACGCCGGCATCGGTCAGGCGCTCGGCCTCATCGGGCAGGAGGGCAGCCAGCGCCGACAGCGCGCCCTGCGCCTGCATGATTGAGCGCATCTCGATCCAATGGCCCAGGCTCATCACCGTGATCAGCGTGGCCAGCTCCCACCATACGTCGACCTCGAAGACGCCCAGGGTGGCCGCCCAGCTGGCCGCGAAGGCGACGACGATCGCCAGGCTGATGAGGGTCATCATCCCCGGCTGCCGATTACCGAGCTCAGTGCGGGCGCCCTTCAGGAAGACCCAGCCGCCGTAGAAGAAGACGATGGTGCCCAGCACGGCGGGGATCCATTCCGAACCCGGGAACGATGGTGCCCGGTAGCCGAGCCAGTGCTGGACCTCGCTGCTCCAGATCACGACGGGGATCGTCAGCAGCAGCACGATCCAGAACTGGCGCTTGAACACATCCGGGTCGTGCCCGGCGTGCTTGTTGTGGGATGTGTGGTCTGGCGCGGTCATGACGCTCCGCTTCCTCGGTAATAGGGCAGGGGGGTATGGTATACCTGCTGTCAAACGGCACCGACCGGAGCCATCGCGGAACCGATGTCGGGGCCGTGGCGTCTCATCGGCCAATCCATGGAACAGACCGACGCACGCCGGCGCCTCGAGGCGCTTTTCACCGCGCATCACGCCGAGCTGATGGCCTTCGTTCGGCGGCGTGGTGCTGACGCGAGCGCCGAGGATGTCGTAGCCGATGCGTTCATCGTGGCATGGCGTCGGCTGGATGACATTCCGGCCGGGGCTGAGCGTGCCTGGTTGTTCGGCGTAGCCCGTCGATTGTTGGCCAATGGTCGGCGCGGACAGCGGCGCGGGATGAAGGCCGTCGGGCTTCTTGCGGCGGATGCGCGGAGTAGCCCTGCGGTCGAGACTGGCGTGTCCAGTGAGTTGACCACCGCCCTCGCAAGCCTGCGCGAGGCTGATCGGGAGGTCCTCACGCTCGCCGCTTGGGAGGAGCTGACACCGGCCGAGATCGGAGTCGTGCTCGGCATCACGGCCAATGCGGCCGCGATCCGGCTTCATCGGGCTCGCGCTCGTTTCGCATCGGCCCTCGAGCATGGCGTGAAAGAATCGCGATGGTTGCGGACATGGAGCCTGGTGAGAGGCAGTCCTAAGCAGCGACGGGAGACTGAGCATGAATGACCACTCGCGCGATCCCATCGCCGCACTGCGGGACATCGATCCGCAGCCTGATCATCAGCTGTCTCCGGATGTTTCGGGCCGCCTCTGGGCCCGTATCGAGGAGAGAATCGTGACCGATACCACTTCGCCGGCCTCGCGCCCGTCTGTGTTCTCGCCGCGCCGCCTGTTGTTCGCCGTATCGGGGGCGTCCGCGGTTGCGGCTGCGGTGGCCGTGGCGGTGCTGGTCAATACCAGTCCGGCGGCGCCGACCGGACCCAGCGTTCCGCTGGGTGATGCCATGGCCATGTGCCTCGACGCCGAGAGCGCCGGGACGATCGCGGACCGCGACTTTGCCTTCGATGGCACCGTCACCGCCATCGGTGACGAGG
>JACDHU010000290.1 GCA_013820865.1 Chloroflexota bacterium | reverse complement strand
GACCACCACCGTGATGCGCTCGCCGGTGCCCTTGGCCAGGAAGGTCTGGGCGAGTGCCGGGCGGCTCCGACTGTCGTCGTACCGGGGGTCAACCTCGCTCGTCAGGATGGCCCAATTGCCGACGGGCGTGACCGTCGCCTTCTTGTAGATGAACGCCTGCTTGATCGCGTCCGTGCCGATCACACCGGTGTCCACGAACCGGTAGACCGCGGCCCCCAGCTCAGCGTTCAGCGCGTCGACCAGCGTTCGGGTGGCCTGGAAGGTACCGCCGTCATTCTCGATCTCAATGAGCCCGTAGATGTCGGCGTCGAGACGGATGATCGCGTCGACCAGCTTCTCGGTCTGGCGAACGAACTCGGATACGGTGGTGGCACCGCGGGAGGTCGGGAATCCGCCGTCCTGCCCATCACCGTCGAAGTAGTTCAGCACGTTGAAGCTGGCGACCGTCAGGTTGCCGCCGACGTCCGGCGGATCCTGCGGGCGCGGGCGGGTGCGATTGGCGGCGAGCTCGTCGGTGATGGCATCGATGTCAATCGGCTGCAAACGCCAGACGTTGAAGCCGAAGTGCAGCACGAAGGTGTGATCCAGAGCCTGATCGCCGATGCGCAGCGTCTCGCCCGCTTCCACGTACGGCAGAAGGTCGGGGCTATCGAGCCGGTTCAGGTTCTGCCCGGTCCGGCCGTCATCGAGAACGATGTTCGCGGCGGCGTTGTCGGCGGCGAGGCTGATCGCCTCCGGGCTGCCGGGGAGATAGACGTTGGTCGGCGTCTGGAGCACTCCATCTGCCGAGAGGCGGATCTCCCCAAAGCGCTCGAGCTGGAAGAACTCGGTGACTGTCAGCTCCTCGTGGCTGACACGCATCGACTCGAGCGGCTCGAACGCCGCTGCGCGGTCGGCTGGCGCCATCGGCAGTGGCAGGACTGCCGCCGGCGGCAGCGCGACGCCGGAGTCGTCGCAGACCTCGAGCTGGGTGGCGGTAAGTTGGGTGACGCCGGAGAATTCGCCGGCAGTTCCGCTGACGTGCACCAGGTCGCCGATGGCGCCGCTGAAGGTGCCGCCACCATCGAAGACAAAGATGCCCTCCGATGTCTGGGTGTTTGTGTCGCGGTCGTCGCCGAGGGCCTCCATGAAGAAGCCGCGCAGGCCCTGGTTGGCCGGGATGCCACTCGCTCCGCCGGACGTGAAGTCGGCCGTCACGACGCCGCGCGTGATGACCGATTGACCGCTGATGGGTGTGGCTGAGCCGTCACCCTGGATCTGGTGGATAGGCGTCAGATCCGCCTCGTCGACGTGACACGTGGTCGGCGACACCGCTGCGGCGCGATGCGGCCCGGCCAGCGGCAGCCCCCCGACAACGACAAGAAAGCCGACGATCGCCGGCAGGAAACGGCGTGTGCCCGTCATCCCTCTCCTTCGGCAAGCCGGCTGCACCGGCTCCCCTCGTCGCGAATGGTTGCTCGGTAGGCTGCCAGATCCGCGGAGCATCGAATCTACAGAAGCGGGGCCTGCCCTACTGGCCGATTCGACATCTCTCCCCGCGTGATCGAGCTGGGGTGAGCCTCAGTAGCGGCGGCCGTCGCGCGGCCGGGCGGCCAGGCCCAGCACCCAGCGGATGATGACGGCGCCGACAAAGGCCACGACGAACGAGCCGATCCAGCCGTATATCTGCTCCTGGCCGAAAAACTCGCGGGCCAGGAAGCCGCCCACGAGCCCGCCGAGTATCCCGATCAGGATGTTGGGCAGGCAACCGCGAGCTGTTCGGTCGCCCACGACCATCCCCGACAGCGCCCCGGCCAGGAAGCCGATCACGATCCAGCCGATGATGCCGAGGACGGGCATGGGAGCACCTCCGCCGTACGAGTTGTCACGGACATGCTAGCCCGTTGACGTCGAGACCTTCCGCGCGCGTACGAAGCGGTGCTACGATGCCGCCACATTTGGGCGGTCGAGCCGTACGGCCCGAAGCCGGGCCCGGCTTCCGACGTTCAGGAGGATGGTGCGCATGGCCACGGTGACCTTCGATCACGTATGGAAGCGGTACGGCGACGTCGTCGCCGTCAACGACTTCACGCTCGAGATCCAGGACGAGGAGTTCCTCATCCTGGTCGGCCCATCGGGATGCGGCAAGACCACTGCCCTGCGCATGGTCGCTGGACTCGAAGAGATCAGCGAGGGAACGCTCAAGATCGGTGACCGCGTGGTCAACGATCTGGCGCCCAAGGATCGCGACGTCGCGATGGTGTTCCAGAGCTACGCGCTCTATCCCCACATGTCGGTGCGCGACAACCTGGCCTTCGGGCTCAAGCTGCGCAAGGTGCCCAAGGACGAGATCGAGAAGCGGGTACAGGAAGCGGCGCGGACAATCGAGTTGGGCAACCTGCTCGACCGCAAGCCCAAGCAGCTGTCGGGCGGCCAGCGCCAGCGCGTCGCGCTCGGTCGCGCGATCGTGCGCGAGCCGGCGGTGTTCCTGATGGACGAGCCGCTGTCCAACCTTGACGCCAAGCTCCGCGTGCAGACACGGGCCGAGATTGCGCGTCTTCACCAGCGTCTCAAGACGACGATCGTCTATGTCACCCACGACCAGGTCGAGGCGATGACGATGGGTGACCGGATCGCGGTCATGAACAACGGCATCCTGCAGCAGGTCGGTCCGCCGCAGCAGCTGTACGAGCACCCGGTCAACAAGTTTGTCGCCGGTTTCATCGGCAGCCCGTCGATGAACTTCATCAACGTCACGCCGCACGACGATTCGGGCCGCGTGGTGCTGCGAACGGAAAACGTTGAGCTCCAGGTGCCAGATCGGTTGCGG
>JACDHU010000289.1 GCA_013820865.1 Chloroflexota bacterium | reverse complement strand
GCCGCCGTCGGCGGCTTCGACGTCGAAATCGGTCAGGTCGGTCTGGCTCCATGAGTCGTCCTGATGGTTCCAGATGGTGCGGTCGGTGGTGGCTGTGCGATCCATCATGTCGGTTCCTCTTCTATGACCATGTGTGGTGCTTCCGAGGGGTGCAGTTTCTGTGCCGCGCCGTCGGCGTCTCCGCGGTCGACGGCTTGCTCGTTGAAGGTGGAAATAGCCCAATTCCGATGGACCGATAGACTGGACACTGCCGTGAAGACCGCTCGTCCTGCTGCCGATCCACTCGCACCATTCAGCGAGGCGACGCGCACCTGGTTCCGTGAAGCGTTCGAAGCGCCGACCCGTGCCCAGGAGCTCGGTTGGAAGGCCATCAGCGGCGGCAGCCATGCGCTGATCCACGCCCCCACCGGCAGCGGCAAGACTCTGGCCGCCTTCCTGTGGTGTCTCGATCGCCTCATGACCGAAGCGCCGCCGCAGCGCAGGACCGCTCGCGTCCTCTACATCAGCCCGCTGAAGGCGCTCGCCTACGACGTGGAGCGCAACCTGCGCGCCCCGCTGGCCGGCATCCGGCGCACGGCCGAGCGTCTGGGCCTGCCGGTCCCGGACATCAGCGGCGGCAGCCGCACCGGCGACACGCCGGCCGATGCCCGCCGCCAGCTGACGAAGAGTCCGCCTGACATTCTGGTGACCACGCCGGAAAGCCTGTACCTCCTGCTCACCAGCCGGGCGCGTGAGATCCTGCGGGGCGTCGAGCACGTGATCGTGGACGAGGTGCATGCCATCGCCGCCACCAAGCGCGGCTCGCACATGGCGCTGTCGCTCGAGCGCTTGAGCCACCTGACCGATACCGACCCGCAAAGAATAGGTCTCTCTGCGACGCAGCGACCGCTGGAGCTCATCGGCTCATTCCTGGGCGGCGTCGGGCGCGAGGTCAGCATCGTGGATGCCGGCGCGCGAAAGGAGCTCGACCTCGAGGTGATCGTGCCGGTCGCCGATATGGCACGAATGGGCGAGGTCATGGAGGTCGACGAGTCGCCCGGTGGGCCCGCCGCGGGACCGGAGGCACGACACTCGATCTGGCCATCGATGCATCCCAGGCTGCTGGAACTCATCCGACAACATCGGTCCACGTTGATCTTCGTCAACAGCAGACGCCTGGCGGAACGGTTGAGCAGCCGGTTGAACGAGCTGGCGGGGGAGGAGCTGGTGCGCGCTCATCATGGGAGCGTCGCCAGGGAGCAACGGCTCGAGATCGAGGAGCAACTGAAGCAGGGCAAGCTGCCGGCGCTCGTTGCGACGAGCAGCCTGGAGCTGGGGATCGACATGGGCGCCATCGATCTCGTGATCCAGATCGAGTCGCCGCCGTCGGTTGCCTCGGGCATGCAGCGCATCGGCCGAGCGGGGCACCAGGTGGGCGAACCCAGCGTCGGAAAGATCTTCCCGAAGTACCGCGGCGACCTGGTGGAGGCGGCGGTCGTCGTGCAGCGCATGAAGTCGGCGCAGATCGAGGAAACGCGCATCCCGCGCAATCCGCTCGACGTGCTGGCCCAGCAACTGGTCGCCATCTGTGCCGATGGACGTTGGACAGTCGATGAGCTGCATCGGCTCATCACACGCGCCGAATCCTTCCGTGAGCTTTCGCGGGAGCAGCTCGCAGGCGTGCTCGACATGCTCTCCGGGCGCTATCCCTCCGACGAGTTTGCGGATCTCAAGCCGCGCGTGGTCTGGGACCGCCAGACCGATGAGGTCGCGTCCCGCAATGACGCGCGCGTGGTGGCCATCACGTCCGGCGGCACCATCCCGGATCGCGGCCTGTACGGAGTCTTCCTGCCCGGCGACGATGCCGGCCGCGGTGGACGTCGGGTCGGCGAACTCGACGAGGAGATGGTCTACGAGTCGCGGGTCGGGGAGACCTTCCTGCTCGGAGCGTCGACCTGGCGGATCGAGGATATCCGGCCGGACCGCGTGATCGTCACGCCCGCACCCGGCGAGCCCGGCAAGATGCCGTTCTGGCACGGCGATGCCGTCGGTCGGCCCATTGAGCTTGGCCGGGCGATCGGCGCATTCCTGCGCGAGATGGAGCCGATGGACCCCGCTGCGGCACTCGCGCGGCTGCGTTCGGATCACTCGCTTGATGAGCTGGCCGCGACGAACCTGGTCGCCTACCTGGCCGAGCAGCGCGAGGTGACCGGCGTGCTGCCGACCGACCGGACCATCGTGGTCGAGCGCTTCCGCGACGAGCTGGGCGACTGGCGGGTGGTGCTGCTGACGCCGTTCGGGGGCCGCGTCCACGCGCCGTGGTCGATGGCTATCGAGTCGCGTCTGCGCGAGCACCACGGCGTTGATGTGCAGGCCATGTGGTCGGATGACGGCATCGCAATTCGCCTGCCGGAAGGCATCGAGAGCGACGGCGCAACGATCGAGTCGGCGCTCCTGCTGGACCCAGAGGAGATCGAGGAGCTGCTGATGGCCGAGCTGGGCGGCTCCGCGCTGTTCGCGGCCCGCTTCCGGGAGAACGCCGCTCGCGCGCTGTTGCTGCCCCGTCGGCGCCCGGGCCAGCGCACGCCGCTGTGGATGCAGCGCCAGAAGTCGGCCGATCTTCTGGGTGTCGCCAGTCGCTACGGCTCCTTCCCGATCATCCTCGAAACATATCGCGAAGTACTGCGCGACGTGTTCGACATGCCGGCGCTGGTGGACCTGCTCGGCGCCATCCGTTCACGTCGTATTCGGGTCGTGAGCGTCGAGTCGCGGTCCGCCTCGCCGTTCGCTTCGTCGCTGCTGTTCGATTACATCGGCTCGTTCATGTATGAGGGTGACGCGCCGCTCGCCGAGC
>JACDHU010000288.1 GCA_013820865.1 Chloroflexota bacterium | reverse complement strand
CCGCTCTGGCAGCCACGGTGGTCGCTGTACCCGTCCTCGCGACCGTCGCACTGGCCGCCGATCCCATCGTGACCGTACGATCCGGCGACACCCTGACGGCCATCTCGAAGCGACACGACGTGCCTATCGAGCGGCTGGTCGAGCTCAACCGCGTCGCCGACCCGAATCGGATCCGGGTCGGCCAGCGCCTGCGCCTGGAACCCGAGGCATCCGCTCCGGCGGCGCGCGCGGCAGCTCCGGCCGCTCAGCTTTCGCGAACGCACACGGTTGGCCGCGGGGAGAACCTCACAACCATCGCGCGCCATTACGGCGTCACGGTCGCCTCCATCGCCGCCGCCAACGCGATCGCCAACCCGAGCCGGATCTACAGCGGGCAGACGCTGACGATTCCCGGCGCGGCGGCCTCGACAGCGGCAGCGCCCACCACGCGAGTCGCGCCGGCGGTGCCGGTCGGCGATCGCGTTCACACGGTGCGGCGCGGCGACAACCTGACGACCATCGCTCGCGAGTACGGCATCACCGTGTCGGCCATCGTACGCGCCAACGCCATCACCAACCCGGGCCGCATCTTCGGCGGACAGCGCCTCACGATTCCCGGCGGTACGGTGCCGACTTCAGCTCCGACTGCAAGCCAACGTATCCCGGGCTCAATGGCGGAACTCGTCGCGCTGCGCGATGGCGTCCGGCGCATCATCGTGGCCGAGGCCGAGCGCTTCGGTGTCCCGGCCGCCTTTGCCCTGGCCGTTGCCTGGCAGGAATCGGGATGGCAGCAGGGCGTCGTCAGCAACGCGGGCGCAGTGGGCGTCATGCAGCTCTTGCCGGCAAGCGGCGAGTGGGTTGGCGAAGTCATGCTCCGAACCCACGTCAACATCCACGACACCAAACACAACATCCAAGCCGGTGTGCGCCTGCTCGCGCACTACCTCGACCGCTACGACGGAGATCGTGATCAGGTGCTTGCCGCCTACTACCAGGGTCAGACGGCGGTGGATCGGCACGGGATCTACGCGGTCAGCCGTCCGTACATCGCGTCGATCAAAGCGCTCACCCGAATCTTCGGCGGCTGAACAGCCCGATCACTCCCCGCCGATTCCCGGCAAACGTCGCAGCCGCCAGCGCCCCGAACCTGATCCGGGCTCCGGCTCCAGCGTCACCAGGTCAACGCGCAGGCCAGCATGCCGGCGGCCGTACCCCGCCGCGAAGGCGGCGAGCGTCCGTTCCATGCGCACGAGCCGCCGCCTATCGACGCTGAATGCCGCAGCCCCCGTCCGCGCCGAGTGGCGCGCTCGTACTTCGACCGCCACCAGGATGGCATCGGGGTCGAGCGCGATCACATCAACCTCTCCTCCGACGCTGGAGCGCTGCCGGCGCGCCAGGATGTGCCATCCATTTCCCTCGAGCCAGGCCGCCACCGCCGCCTCCGCGCGGCGGCCAAGATCGTGTCGCGGGTCGCCCATCGGTCAATCCTCGCGGGAGGCGAGATCAGTTCGGGTCGATCAAGTCCTCATCGAGGACGTCGACGTCCAGGTCGAGTCGAAGCTGGGTGCCGGCCAGGAGGAGGCGTACGGGCGCAAATGAACGGCGGTGCCAGGCGCACGGCCCATCGGTGTTGAGCGCGTCGACGTGCCGGCGCGTTCCATAGCCCTTGTTGCGCGCGAATCCGTAGGCAGGATAACGGCGATCGAACTCGTCGCAGATACGGTCGCGCGTAACCTTCGCCACGATGCTGGCGGCGGCAATAGAAGCACTGATCGCGTCCCCACCGATCAGCGGGCGCTGAGGCAGCGCGATTTCACGCAAGCTGAGCGCATCGATGAGCAGGTGATCGGGTTGCTCGGGAAGGCGCTCGAGGGCCTGGCGCATGGCCAGCTTGGTGGCCTGGAGGATGTTGATCCGATCAATGACATCGACCTCCACGCACCCGACACCGATGCCGACGGCTCGATCGAGAATCAGCTCGTAGAGAGCCTCGCGACGTGCGCGCGGCAGCATCTTCGAATCGCGAATTCCCTTGATCCGATGACGCTCGGGAAGCACCACAGCGGCCGCGACGACGGGACCCGCGAGACAGCCACGCCCGACCTCGTCGATGCCGGCAACGCAGCGGAACCCGGACAGGTGCAACTCACGCTCATGGCGCATGTGCGCGTCGCGGACTCGGGTTTTGCGCCGCCTCGAGGCCAGGCCCGCTCCCGATGCGGACCGGGTCACCGGGTCAGTTGGTGCGCCGCTCGCGGAGCGTGGCGGCCTTGCCGACCCGGTCGCGGAGGAAGTAGAGCTGGGCTCGTCGAGCAACACCGTGTCGGACCACCTCGATCTTCTCGATCCGCGGTGCGTGCACCATGAAGGTGCGCTCCACACCGACGCCGCTGGCGATCCGCCGCACGGTGATCGCCTGGTTGAGGCCGCCGCCACGCATGCGCATCACGGTGCCCTCGAAGATCTGGATCCGCTCGCGGGTACCCTCGACCACCTTCACCGAAACGCGGACCGTGTCGCCGGATGCGATCTCGGGAACATCGGTGCGGAGCTGCTCGCGCTCGAGCTCCTTGATGGCGTTCATGGTAGGGGTGACCTCGTTATCGCCGGCTTACCAGCGGCTCATTGGATGCGACGTGCGAACGCGACCGCGCTATGCGGCCGCGACGTGGGCGAGTATAGCAGCGCTCGATGGAGAGCGGCAATCGCCCGTCAGGCGTCACGGGTCATCTCTTCAAGCGCGGCACGATCCGCGTCGGTCAGTGCTGCGGCATCCAGGAGGTCCGGACGCCGATCACGGGTTCGGCGCAGGGCCTCGCGACGTCGCCACGCGTCGACCTCGCCGTGATGTCCGGAG
>JACDHU010000052.1 GCA_013820865.1 Chloroflexota bacterium | reverse complement strand
GTTCTCGAGGGTCGATCGCCACGGGACGAGCCGCGGCTGCTGGAAGGCAAGGGCGACGCGACCATCGCCTGCCCGGGGTTGTGCGCCGCCGACGCTGACCGAGCCGCTCGTGGGCGGCAGGAGCCCGGCGATCACGCGCAGCAGCGTGCTCTTGCCGCAGCCGTTCGGCCCGATGATGACGGTGATCGAACCGGCCGGGACGTGAAGCGTGCAGTCGCTGAGCGCATCAATCGCGCCGCCACGGCCGGCGAAGCGCACGCGGACGGAGTCAAGGCTGACGTCGCGTTGCGTGATGGTGGACCGGGTCATGCGCTGGCTCCGTGGCTGGACGTCGTCGCACGGGGCATGGCCGCGCCGGAGCCGGGTACGTCGTCGCCCGAAGCCGCGCGGCGCCGGGCCGCATCGGTCAATGGCGACGCGCACCTGGATCGCGTCACACGGTCGTCTTCTCCCTTCCGGACTGTGACCGTCGGCCCTGTTTGCCCCGGCGTGCGCCGAGGGTCAGGTCGGCCCCGTCGGTCCGTTGACCGATGGGGTTCGCGGGCTGGCTCGAGCGTTGGTGAGCCGACCGCCGGTGGGGACTTTCACCCCGCCCCGAAGACGATGAACTGTTCGATTGCACCGATCGTTGCACGCGCGACGGTGCCGGTCAACCTCGTCGACAGCTCGTGCGTCGCTCACAACAGAGACCACAGCCGTCAGGCGGTACGTGCCCGCCGCTTGCTCCACCACCATCGGCCAATGAGCAGCACGAGCAGGCCGATAACGACCGCGTAGATCGCGTACTCGTAGGGCTTCATGGCCGCCGAGATCTCAGGATAGTTCTCCCCGACCACGAACCCCGCGTAGATGAGCGCCGCGTTCCACGGGACCGATCCGAGCGCGGTGAAGACGATGAAGCGCCCGAGCGGCATGCGGCTGATGCCGGCGGGATAGCTCACGAACGTGCGGACCAGGGGCACCATGCGACCGAAGAAGACGGCCCACGGGCCCCATCGCTCAAACCAGCGATCCGCGCGATCAAGGTCACCGGCACCGATACCAGCATAACGGCCGTATCGGTCCAGGAGTGGACGACCACCCCATGCGCCGATCGCGTAGCCGACCAGTGCCCCGGCGAGACTTCCGACTGTGGCGAGGGCGACCGCCACCGGGATGTTCCATGGCAGGCTGGTCAGCGGTTCGAGGACGGACGGATCGGCGGCCGATTGGCTCACCTTCCAGCCCGCCATCGGCAGGATCACTTCCGACGGGATAGGGGCAACGATCGTTTCGAGGGCGACGGCCGCCGCCACGCCCAGGTATCCGACCGAGTCGTACATCTGGAGGACGAACGGAATGATCTCGCGGTCGATAAAGTCGAGCAGTTCTCAGCCCTCGGTCGGCGTACGACGCGGCACGGCGACCCGGCGACCGCGCGGATGTGCCGCCGCCTCGGCGGCCTCGCGAGCCCTCTGGCGCTCATCGACGCGGAGGACATGGATGGCCACGAGGATCGCCAGGAGCGCACCTCCTGCCATCCAGCCACCGAGCACGTCCATCGGGTAATGCGCCCCGAGGTAGATGCGGGTCGCGCTGATCGCCCCGATGAGGACGAGCGCCACGGCGTACGCGATCTGTCCCTGGCGATGGTCATGGGCCAGCCGAGCGACGCAGAACGCGGCCAGTCCGTACAGCACGGTCGCCCGCAGGGCGTGGCCAGCCGGAAAGTCGGCGATATCGTCGAGGCCGATGTCGTTGACGTTGAACATCGCGCTCACGAGTGCCATCAGGTTGATCGCATCGGATGAGACGAAGTACTTGAGTGCCCACTCCATCGGGAAGCAGAGCGTCCCCAGGGCCAGGAGCAACGCGAGGTCGCGTCGACCGCGTGCCAGCGCCAGAAGGCCGAGGGCCGCGAATGCCAGGGCAACGAACCATCCGCTGCCCAGCCCACTGATGCCGACGATGACGGTCTCGATGGGCGGCAGGTTACTCGCGACCCAGGAGTGCGCGACGGCCACCACATTTGACATCAGCCACTCCTCGGGCGCGGTGTAGACCGTCGTCCGCTTGAGCATCACCAGCCAGAACAGCGCGGGCAGGGCCAGGACCGCCACCAGGAACGCTGCGGCAGGGCTGGGGACGGCGCCGCCCAGGCGTTGTGCCGCGTCGTCATGGACGACGAGGCGGCTCATGGGATCCGGTAGCCGTCGCACGGTGCGTAGTATAGGGACCGATGCCGCCGCTTCCGCTCACCGGACGTGAACTCACCATCGACAACGTCATCGAGGTTGCCCGCGGGCGACGCGCCGTCGGCCTCGATCCCGATGCGGTCGAGCGCATGCGTGCCTCGCGCGCCGTCATCGAGCGCCTCGTGGCCGAAGGGGCCACCGTGTATGGCGTCACGACCGGCTTCGGCGATCTTGCCGACGTGCGAATCGAGCCGGAGCAGACCGAGGAACTCCAGCGCAACCTCGTGCGGTCGCATGCCGCCGGGGTGGGCGATCCACTGCCGGACGAAGTCGTGCGCGCCATGCTGGTCCTGCGCGCCAATACGCTCGCCGTCGGCCTCTCGGGCGTTCGTGTCGAAGTGGCCGAGCTCCTGGTCGCCATGCTCAACGCCGCGGTGCATCCGGTCGTCCCGTCGCGCGGCAGCCTCGGTGCCTCGGGCGACCTGGCGCCGCTGGCGCACCTCGCGCTGGTGCTCATCGGCGAGGGAGAGGCGACGGTGGATGGAGCCGGTCCCGGCAGCGGAAGCAAAGCGCTTGCCCGCGCCGGTCTCGGCCCGTTGACGCTGGGCGCCAAGGAGGGACTGGCGCTGCTCAACGGCACGCAGCTGATGGCCGGGCTCGGCGCGCTGGCCCACCACGATGCATTGCGGTTGGCCCTGACGGCGGACGTCATCGGCGCCATGAGCCTGGAGGCGATGCTGGGGACGGGCGCCGCGTTCGCCGAGCAGCTCATTGGCGCACGCCCGCATGCCGGGCAAGTGGCATCGGCGAGACATCTGCGCTCGCTGCTCGCGGGCAGCGAGATCGGTGCCTCGCATGCCGCGAGCGACCATCGCGTCCAGGATGCGTACAGCCTGCGCTGCATGCCGCAGGTCCATGGTGCGGCGCGTGACGCGCTCGGCGAGCTGGAGCGCGTGCTGGCGGTCGAGATCAACTCGGCCACGGACAACCCCCTCGTCTTCCCGTCCGGCGAGGTGATCAGCGGCGGGAACTTCCACGGCGAGCCGTTGGCGCTGGCCCTCGACTACGCCACGCTGGCGGTCGCCGAGCTCGCGTCGATCTCCGAACGGCGAACTGCTCGGCTCGTTGACGCGCATCTGTCAGGCCTTCCGGCCTTCCTGGCCGAGAACCCCGGGGTCGAGAGCGGGCTGATGATCGCGCACTACACCGCCGCCGCCCTCGTGAACGAGCTCCAGACGCTCGCCCATCCTTCTTCAGTGGACTCGATCCCGACGAGCGCCAACCAGGAGGACCACGTCAGCATGGGCGCCACGTCCGCGCTGCACCTGCGGGAGGCAATCGATCGAGCCGAGCAGGTGCTCGCCATCGAGGCGCTCTGCGCCGCCCAGGGGCTCGACTTCCGCGCGCCGCTGCGTCCCGGCACCGGCGTGGCCCGAGCCCATGCGCTGGTCCGCGCGCAGGTGCCGCACCTTGCCGCCGACCGTTCACCAACACCCGACATCGGCACCATCCGCGAGCTCATTCATGCGGGAGACCTGCTCGCGCATGCCTGAGCTGACCTTCGAGCTCCTCGACGAAGCCAATTTCGACGATGTCCCCGCGCCTACCCAGCCGGGAGGCCGCTGCCAGACCTGTGACTACTGGGAGCGCATCGACGGCGGGCGAGATGCCCCTGGGGCCGATGCACCCGACGCGGGCGCGCGGGCTTCCCTCAAGCGCCGGCGCCTCTTGGCCGGACGAAGCGTGTCCGGCTCGTATGCCATGCTCGCCTACCGGACCGATTCGGTCGACCGCGCCTCCATAGGCTATGCGCAGTTTGGCCCGTTGAGCGTCTACCCCCGTGCCCAGTCGATTCGGGACCGATACCCGGAGCTGCCCGAATCGCCGGCTCCGTGGATCATCACCTGCCTCCAGGTCACCGCCGACGCTGACGATCGGCCCGACGCCGGCGCCGCGTTGCTCGACGCCGTGTGCAACGAGCTCGACGGGCGCGGCATCACCGCAGTCGAGGCGTACCCCGAAGGCGCCACGGACGGATGGCTTCCGTCGGCTGGCCCGTCATCGGTCTACGAGGCGGCCGGTTTCGAGCGGATCACCGGTGACGATCGTTTTCCCGTCTATCGCCGGGAGCTCACCGGAGAGACCAATGCTGACGCCTGGTCCGACTTGCTCCGTGCCAGCAAGCCGGCCGATGACGATGACGGCTGGCCGCTGCCCCTGCCGAAACGCGATCCGGACGACCTGTTCCGACTGCCGCCCGAGCGGCCGAAGCGCCCAAATCCGTTCGGCGACGACTGAGCCTGATTGTTCATCATGCGGACCAGAGCCGTATCATCGGCGCATGACAGCGGTCCGTAATCGTAGCGGTCCACGCACCGTGCGCGCGCCCCGCGGCACGGTGCTTTCCTGCAAGGGCTGGCAGCAGGAGGCCGCGCTGCGGATGCTCATGAACAATCTCGATCCCGACGTCGCCGAGGATCCGGACAAGCTGATCGTGTACGGCGGAACGGGTCGCGCGGCCCGCTCGTGGGAAGCCTTCGACGCCATCGTGGCCGAGCTCCGCCGGCTCGAGAACGACGAGACCCTGCTGGTCGCCTCGGGCAAGCCGGTCGGCGTCTTCCGCACCCGGACCGATGCGC
The DNA here is from genome assembly GCA_013820865.1 of Chloroflexota bacterium. Taxonomy (GTDB): domain Bacteria; phylum Chloroflexota; class Limnocylindria; order QHBO01; family QHBO01; genus JACDBZ01. Next base: position 4,242 of record JACDHU010000052.1, on the reverse strand, counting down.
CTCGCGTCCTGATCGCAAACGCCAACCTGGTGCCGCACTGGGCGACCTGGGAGAAGTTCCGCGAGCTCGAGCGAGCCGGACTGACGATGTATGGCCAGATGACCGCCGGTTCGTGGATCTACATCGCAACGCAGGGCATCATCCAGGGCACGTACGAGACGTTCGGAGAGTGCGCGCGCCAGCACTTCGGCGGCTCATTGCGCGGCACCGTCACGCTGACCGCCGGCCTCGGCGGCATGGGTGGAGCGCAGCCGCTGGCGATCACCATGAATGACGGCGCGGCGCTGGTCGTGGAGGTTGACGAGGCACGCGCTCGGCGGCGGCTGGACGTCGGATTCATCGATGATCTGACGCACGACCTCGCTCAGGCGATCACCCTGGTTGACCGTTGGCGCGCCGACGGCGCGGCGCGCAGCGTGGCCCTCATCGGCAATGCGGCCGACGTTCTGCCCGCGCTGGTCGAGCGCGGCTGGCATCCCGACGTGGTGACGGACCAGACGAGTGCGCACGACCCGCTGGGCGGATACGTGCCGGGCGGCATCGGTCTGGAGGAAGCGCTCACGCTGCGCACCTCCGACCCGGATGACTATGTGCGTCGCTCGATGGCATCGATGGCCGATCACGTGCGCGCCATGCTCGCCTTCCAGTCGTCGGGATCGGTCACCTTTGACTATGGCAACAACATCCGCGCGCACGCCAAGGAAGCGGGCGTCGAGAACGCCTTTGACTTTCCCGGCTTCGTTCCCGCATTCATCCGTCCGCTCTTCTGCGAGGGCCGCGGGCCGTTCCGGGTGGCGGCATTGTCAGGCGAGGAGGCGGACATCGCGGTCATCGACCGGGCGCTGGCGGAGCTGTTTCCCGACGACGAAGGGCTCCAGCGCTGGCTGCGCCTGGCCGCCGAGAAAGTACCGATCCAGGGCCTCCCCGCACGCATCTGCTGGCTCGGGTACGGCGAGCGCGCACGCGCCGGTCTCCGCATCAACGAGCTGGTCGCCTCGGGCGAGATCACGGCGCCGATCGTCATCGGCCGCGACCACCTCGACGCCGGCTCCGTCGCGAGTCCCTACCGCGAGACGGAGGCCATGCGCGACGGCAGCGACGCGATCGCCGACTGGCCCATCCTCAACGCCCTGGTCAACACCGCCGCCGGCGCCACCTGGGTCAGCTTCCACCACGGGGGCGGCGTCGGCATCGGCTACTCATTGCATGCCGGCATGGTCGTCGTTGCCGATGGCACGCCTGAAGCTGCCGACCGCCTGGAACGCGTGCTCACCTCCGACCCCGGCATGGGCGTCATCCGCCACGCCGATGCCGGCTACGAGAGAGCGCTCGAGGTCGCCGATGAGCGCGGCGTGCGCATCCCGATGCGCGAATGACCGAGCCGCTTCCCGGCGCACCCGACCCGTGGACGCCGTCTGAGATGCCCGCCTTCCGCGCACGGCCGCCGTACCGGATGAGCGAGATGATCGGCGCCGAGCCGGCACTTGGCGAACGGCTGGTGCGACGCCTATCGGCGGATGTCGCGCTGGACGCGCTGGCCACCGTCATCCGCGAGACGGTCGCGGCTGGACAGCCGATCCTCACCACTGGCTGCGGGACGTCGGAGCACGCGGCCATGGCAGTCGCCGCGCTGCTCAACGAGGCGCTCGATCTGCCCGCGGGGCGCGACGTCCGCGCGGTGCAGGCGCTTGAATCGCTTCGCCGTCCGATGCGAGACGGACTGCTGATCGCGGTATCGCACGAGGGGGGCACGCACGCGACGAACGAGGCGATCCGCGCCGCTCGGGATGGCGGAGCGCGAACAGCGCTCATCACGGTCGGCAGCGAGTCGCCGGGTGCGGCGTTGGCGGAGCTGACCGTGTGCACCGAAGAACAGGACCAGAGCTGGTGCCACACGGTCGGCTACCTGTCGCCAATCCTGTCCGGTGTCGTGATCGCGGCACGCCTGGCCGGGACTCGGCCGGATGCACGAGCGATCCACGCCCTGCTCGACGTGGCGAACGAGCCACGATCCGCGGCGGATGTGGCCGCCGGGCTGTCGGAGATCGATCGGCTCATCGTCATCGGCTCCGGCGTGGACTACGTCACCGCACGGGAGCTTGCCCTCAAAGTGGCCGAGGGGGCGCGGCTCGCGGCGGAGGCGCACGAGCTCGAGACGATTCTGCACGGCCACCTCGCGGCGGCAACCCGGTGGACGGGCATGCTCGTCGTGCTCTCCGGCGGACCGGCGCCCGTCATGGATCGCGCGCGCAAGGTCTTCGCGGCTGCCAGGGCGCTGGGCATGCCGGCCGCCGCCATCCTGAGCGAGCCGCTCGACGCCGAGATTCCTGCGGATCACACGCCTGCGGGCCGGATCCTACTGCCGCAGATCGGACGCGTGCCCGGCCTGGCAGGACGGCTTCTCGCCTCGGCCATTGCACTCCAGCTCCTGGCTGAACGACTCGCACGGGCGCGGGGCGTCAATCCTGACACCCTGGGTCGCGAGGATCCCGCACAGGCCGCAGCCCACGCCTGACGCGCGCAAGTGCCGAGTCAGCCGCGGAGCAAACCGAATAACCGCACATAGAAGCGCAGGTTGTGAAGCGTCGCGAGGCGCTCGGCGGAAAGGTCACCCACCTTGAACAGGTGATGCAGGTAGGCCGCGGAATGACGAGTGCAGAGCGGGCAGTCGCAGCCCTCCTCGATCGGTCCGTGGTCAATTCGGTACTCCGGGTCATGAATCCGCACGGCGCGATAGAAGTGATCGCCGACTGACGGCCGCCGGTCAGACCAACCCTCACGGAAGGCATAGAGCCGCCCATGGCGCGCATCCCGCGTCGGCAACGCGCAGTCGAAGATCGAATAGCCCAGGCCGAACGCTTTTACGACATGATCCGGTCGACCGATGCCCAATGCATGCTTCGGAGCGGCGGACGGCAGGGACTCGGCAACCCAACCCATCGGCTCTGAAAGCAGTCCGCCGTCGCCATCCAACGGCCAGCCTCCGAAGCCATAGCCGTCGAAGCCGATCTCGGCCAGCGCCACCGCGCACTGCCGTCGCAGCGCCTCAACAGCCCCGCCCTGCACGACAGCGAAGATGCGCGGAACATCGACCATGCCGCGCTCCGCCAGCTGGCGGTCGAACTCCTCGCGACAGCGGCGCGCCCATCGAACCGTCCGCTCGACGGATCGCTCCTGCTCGGGCTCGGGGTCGCCCGCATCGGTGCAGTCATCCAGGCAGACCACGATGTCGGATCCAAGCTGAAATTGGAGGCTGATGATCCGCTCGGGCGTGAGGTTCCACTTCTCGCCGGTCGATGGCTCGCGAAAGATGACCTCGTTGTCGCGAATGACGCCGCGGTTCGGGTCCTGGCGAATGAGGCTCCAGACCTGGAATCCACCGGAATCCGACAAAATCGGTCCCGACCAATCCATGAACCGATGAATCCCGCCCGCCGCCTGCACCACCCGCGCGCCCGGCCTCCGCAGGAGATGGAAAGCATTGACCACCACCCCTTCGATGCCGATGCCGCGCAGGTCCTCGCTGCTCGCTCCGCGCACGCCTGCACGCGTCGCATCGGGCAGGAAGGTGGGCACTGCCAGCGTGCCACGACGGGTAACGAGTGGCTCAGCCATCGACGGGATCCAGTGTCAATACGAAGACGAGCTCATTCCTGACCGATGCCTCCCCCACGGCGCTCACGCGCCCGACGTCGGCGGCCAGGCGCTCCATCCGATCACGGTAGGTGCGTTCCATCCCTTTCCCGCGGCCACCCAGGGAGCGTGCGGCAAAGCTGACCACCGCGTGCCGCACGTCAAGTGTGCGGATGAGGCGCGTCGCGGCCTGCGCACCCTGACGGTCCAGGGTCGTGACGAGCTTGAGCAGGAGCGCGACATCCGCAGGCTCCGTCGGCGGATTGCTGACGAAGTCGCGAGCCTCGATCCGATACGGCTGGCCCACCATCGTCATGAATGACTCCACCGTGGCCAGCGTTCGACGGTCGACATCCATGGCGATGTACTCGGCCTGACCAATGCCCATCCACGGCAGTGCGAGCGGGTTGAGGCCACAGCCCAGGTCCAGCAATGAACGGGGCAGGCCAGTGTGATCCCACATGGCGCCGTAGAACCCGTCGAGATGCGGAAGGCGCTCGCGGGTCGAGGCGTGCGCGCGAAGCGCATCGGCGCACGCGGCTCGGAAGGCCGGATCTATCAGGTCGCCGTTCCAGACCTCGGCAAGCTCGGTGTCACGCGAGCTTCCTC
>JACDHU010000287.1 GCA_013820865.1 Chloroflexota bacterium | reverse complement strand
ACTACACCCGCGGTGACGGCGACATCGTCATTGCCGAGCTCACGGCGAATGCGTCACGCACCTCGGTGAGCCTCGACACGCGCAGGACACTCCTCGTCATCGAGCACAGCGCGCGAAACAACCACAATGGCGGCCAGCTCCTGTTCGGGCCGGATGGCTACCTCTACGCCTTCACGGGCGATGGTGGCGGGAGCGGGGACCCGGATGACAACGCGCAGGACACGACCAGCTTGCTCGGCAAGACGCTGCGCATCGCGCCGAACCTCAACGGCGGCTACTCGAGCCCGGGCGGCAATCCAAACTTCGGTGCGGCAGCGCGCGACGAGCTGTGGTCCATCGGCCTTCGCAATCCCTGGAAGGCCTCCTTTGATCGGGCAAACGGGAACCTGTGGATCGCCGATGTCGGCCAGGGCAGCTGGGAGGAGGTCAATCGCGAGCCTGCGGGCGCCGGAGGCCGTAATTACGGCTGGCCCTGTCGCGAAGGCAAGCACGCCTACCGGTCGTGCGGCGCGTCTGGTCCATTCACCGATCCGGTCGCGGAATACGCGCGGAACTCGGGCAATTGCTCGGTCACCGGCGGCTATGTGTACCGCGGTGGCGTCTTCCGCGATCTCATCGGCCACTACGTGCTGGGCGACTTCTGCAGCGGAAATATCTGGACCCTGCCTGCGGGAGCCGCGTCGCCGGCGCTGAGGTTCCATCGGGACACATCGGCCATGATCACCTCGTTCGGCGAGGCCGAGAACGGCGAGCTGTACCTGACCGACTACGCCGGCGGTGCGCTATACCGCGTGGTGGCGCCGCCATTCTCCGATGTCACCGACTCGAAGTTCCTCAATGACATCATGTGGCTCTTCTACGAGGACATCACGCGCGGCTGTGGGGGAGACAGATTCTGTCCGAAGGGCTCAGTGGCGCGCGACCAGATGGCCAGTTTCCTCGACCGCGTGCTCAACTTGCCAGCCACGAGCACCGACTACTTCGATGACGATGACGGCAACAAGCACGAGGGCGCGATCAACCGCGTTGCAAAGGCGGGTATCACGGTGGGTTGCGCCGCAAACCGCTACTGCCCTTCCGGCGTCGTGACCCGGGCCCAGATGGCCACCTTCCTCGATCGAGCTATCGGGTTCCCGTTGACGTCCCGGGACTTCTTCACAGATGACAACAGCAACAAGCACGAGAACTCGATCAACCGCATGGCGGCCGCCGGTGTCACCCGAGGCTGTACGGCCACCACGTTCTGCCCCAACGGATCCACGGTCCGCGAGCAGATGGCGGCGTTCCTTCGTCGGGCATTCGACTGATGCGAGTCCGAGGCATCTCCGGCCGTCGCCGCCGGCGAGGAGGCCGTGCCGCCTCACGCGACTACTTCACCGATGACAACTCCAACAAGCATGAAAGTGCCATCAACCGACTGCGCGAGGCCGGCATCACGTTCGGTTGCGGTGGAGTGGCGACCACGTTCTGCCCCGACGGCTCCGTGACGCGCGGTCAGATGGCGGCATTCCTCCACCGCGCCCTGGGCGACTGAGTCAGCGCCAGGTTCCGGGCTCTGCGGCTGGCACGGTCGGGGCGGCGGCGCCTGCCGTCATTGCCGCGTCGATGATGCGCCAGGCGTCCTCGACACCCAGCCAGCCACGCACCTCGGTCGGCCGGTTCTCCAGCGTCTTGTAGGTGCGAAAGAAGGTCTCGATCTCGAGCAGCCGATGCGGTGAGAGATCCTCGAGCCGCTTGGTTGCATCCCAGCGCGGGTCGTCGTTCGCCACGGCCAGGATCTTGAAGTCGTGCCCCTTCTCATCGGCCATGTCGAGCACGCCGACCGGTCGAGCTCGTACCACGCACCCGGGGAACGTCGGCTCGGCGATCACGACCAGGACGTCGAGAGGATCGCCGTCATCGGCCAGGCTGCCGTCGATGAAGCCGTAGTCGCATGGGTAGTGCACGCTCGAGTACAGCACGCGATCGAGCACGAACCGATGCCGGACATGATCGTACTCGTACTTGTTGCGGCTCCCGCTCGGAATCTCGACGGTCACCTCGACCGGCGCCCGCACGTCTGGTCCATCCATGGCAGTCCAGTATGGGCTGTTATCGGCCGCCCGGTACACTCAGCGAAGATGGCACGCATCCTCGTCGTCGAGCCGGTGGCGGCTCCGGCGATCGAACTCTTGTCAAGCGCCCATGAAACCGACGTTCGTCGCGACCTCGAACGCGATGCACTGTTGCGTCTGCTGCAAGAGGGCGGCGGGTGGGACGCGCTGGTGGTGCGATCCCAAACTCGAGTCGACGCCGAGCTGTTGAACGCTGCGGCGCCGCGGTTGAGCGTGGTGGGCGTGGCCTCGGTCGGCATCGACCGCATCGACGTCGAGGCCGCGACCCGAGCGGGCGTCATGGTCGTGAACGCCCCCACCGGGAACACGATCGCCGCGGCAGAGCACACCGTTGCGCTCATGCTCGCGCTGCTGCGTCACATTCCCGACGCCAACGTCTCCGTGCGAGCGGGCGAGTGGGCGCGCGGTCGCTACACCGGGCGGGAGCTGCGCGGGAAGACGCTGGGCATCATCGGCCTCGGCAAGATCGGCAAGGCGGTCGCTCGCCGGGCGGCCGGCTTCGAGATGCAGATCCTGACCAGCGATCCCTACCTGACCGAAGAACAGGCGGCCGAGTTTGGGGCCAGGCTGGTGGGCATGGCGGAGCTGCTGCATCGGTCTGACGTGATCACCGTGCATACGCCGCTGACCTCGCACACGCGCGGGCTGCTGGGACGCGCTCAGCTCGAGGCCACCAAGCCGGGTGCATTCGTCCTCAACGTGGCCCGCGGCGGCATCGTGGACGAGTC
>JACDHU010000286.1 GCA_013820865.1 Chloroflexota bacterium | reverse complement strand
AGTCCCAGTGCTACAAATGGAGCGCCCAGCGCGAGCGCTTCGCTGCTCCCATCGGCCACCGCGACCCCACGGTTCGGCCGGCCACCCGTCGGCCAGCCCGGCACATGGAGAAGACTACGACGCGGCAGCCGAGGCGGTGGTAAAGCGCTTTCCCGAGGCGACGGCAGTTGTCGGCAACCAGCCACTGGCACGGCGCCTCGAAGGGCAGTGGAAGGTGTTCGATCTGACGTGCTCGGCCTTCGAGTGGCAGATCGACGCCCAGAAGGCGCCGGTGCAGGCTCGGCTTCAACGGTACGTGGCCCGGCCCGGTGCTTCGCGTGACTGAAGATGACCGTGTCCGAGCGGTCGTCAGGAACGATCTTGACGAGTCAACCGGCATTCATTTCCACGGCCAGAACTTGCCCAATGCGATGGACGGGGTTCCCTTTCTCACGCAGCCACCGATCATGCCCGGCGAAACGTTCGTCTACGAGTTTGTGGCCGATCCTGCCGGATCGCACATGTACCACTCGCATCACAACGCCACCGACCAGGTCGGTCGGGGCATCCTCGGGGCGTTCATCGTCGACCCGCGTGATGCCGGCCAGAGATACCAGGTTTGCGCATGATGTGGTCTGGATCAGCAACGATGTGCTGGGCGGCTTCACCATCAACGGCAAGGGCTTTCCAGCAACTCAGCCCATCGTGGCGGGGCAGGGTGAACAGGTCCTGATTCGCTTCATGAACGAGGGCCTGATGATGCACCCGTGGCACCTCCATGGAATGCCCATGCGCGTCGTCGCCTGGAACGGCTACCCGCTCGGGTCGGCCCCGTTCACCTGCACACACTGGGCGTGAACCCGGGCGAGCGCTGGGACGTGATCTCGACTGCAACAACCCTGGTGGATGGGCTTTCCACTGCCATGTCCTGACACACGCCGAGGGTCGCCAGGGAATGTTCGGCATGGTGACCGCGCTGATCGTCGAGTGATCGCCGCAACCGCGGCGAATCGGACCGAGCGGTTGGCGGGGCTGCCATCGCCTGACGCGGCCGATCTGCCGTTGGGCTCGCGAGGCCTGATCCGAACGGTCCTTCTGGCCACCGATCTGTCGCCGTGTCCGAGGCAGCGACCCGTTACGTCATTGACCTGGCCGCGAACCTGGGGGCACGACTGGTGGCCGTCAACGTCATCGACCCCGCTCGTCGCGCTCCCGGCTACCGTGGTCCAAGAGTGGACCAGCTGCGGGCCGACCGTGAGCCCGCGCTGCTCGAGATCGTGGGTACCGCCAGAAGCCGCGGCGTGGAGGCGACCTTCCTGCTGTGGACCGGCGAGCCGGGCAAGAGCATCGTCGCTGCAGTCGAGGCCGAGGGCGCCGACATGGTCGTCGTCGGCACGCGGGCCATGGATCGGGCCGGCAGGTTCCTGCTGGGCAGCGTTTCCGATTACGTCGTCTACCACGCCGCCTGTCCCGTCCTCGTGGCGCGCTGACGGCCGCCAGGCGTCCTTCAGGCAGCCGGCGGGCGGTCGAGGCGGAGCTCGGCCTCCGCTTCGGAGACTCGGACAAGCACCTGCTGGCGCAGCCGATCCAGCCCGGTCGAGACGTCCCGGGCGGCGTTGCCGATGGAGCTGAGCTGGGTCTTCAGGCCGCGCACCAGATCCAGCTCGCCGCGAAGATTGGTCAGCGCCGCGGAAATGGCCGCGGCGTCCACGTCGTTCTGGGCGTCCTTGACGCAGGCGATGGCGTACAGGCGGGCCAGGCGGACAGCTGCCTCGAGCACCTCCGGCTGCGGGTCCTCGGGATCGATGACGCAGTAGATGTCATCGCCACGGACGTCGAAGGGAGCGACACCGGCGGGGGCATGCGTCGAACTGAAGACGACCAGACCGACCGCAGCGCCCCGGTTGAGGCGAGCTTCGCGCAGCTCCTCGCGCATGACGCGCGACGACACCGCGCGGTCCTTGGCCTCGATGACGATGCGCAGGTCGGCTCCGCGGCACAGGTTGGGATCGACGGTGAGCAGGAAGTCACCCTTGCGCGAGCGAATGACCTCGCCGGCGTCGTAGCCGGTGCGGTCGACCACATCGCCCGTGCCGCGGACCACGTCGGCCAGCAGCTGCTCCAGCAGGTCCTCGAAGTCCGCGCCCTTGGCAGCCGACCGTGACCGCTCCGACGAACGGGCGGAGGCGGCGGCCTCGATGGCGCTCAGGCGCTCGTTGAGGCTGGCGAAACCCTGAGTCACCTCGATCCTGAACTGATGAAGTGGTGAACCGAGCCGCGTCGGGTCCAAAAGCTGAGCCAGGCGCGATGCGTCGCCGTCGAAGTAGTTGCCCAGCAGCGTTCGCATGCGGCCGATCGCGCTGTCCCGCTTCGATTCGTCGAACAGCTCGCCAACGAAGAGCCGCAGCTGCCCCCGGTCACCGAGGAATCGCTCGAGCGTGCGCGGCAGGCGGCCGTCACCATCGCCGAAGTTGGCGCGCAGCACACCGTCAAGGGCCTCGGCCGCGCGCTCGCTCATGATCTCCGAGCGCTTGAGCAGCGCCTCGAACTCGCGTCGCACCATCTCGACGTCGAGCGACGTGCCGGCGTCCTTGATGGCCAGCAGCCCGATGCGCAGTCCGCGCTCGACCAGCTCGCCGCGCTCGGTCTCGGTGCGCTGTGCCACGAACTCAGCCAGGCCACGGTCGACGAGTTCGACATGGTCAATGACCACGCGCTCGCCATCGACGCGAACTGTGGACGAGGTCCGGCTCCGAGGATCCGGAAGTGGGTGCAGGCGGGCGGGTTCCATGGCTGCATCTTCAGCCGGCGCTGTGCCACCTTGCGTGTCACGCGCGGCTTAGACTCATGGCATGAGGGTCGGACT
>JACDHU010000285.1 GCA_013820865.1 Chloroflexota bacterium | reverse complement strand
CTTGCCCATCTTGCGCTTTCCATCGGTGCCGAGCACAACGGACGCATCGGTATAGACCGCTTTCGGTTCGGCGAAGATCTCGCCATATCGCCGATTGAAGGCGCGCACGATCTCACGGGACAGCTCGAGATGCGCGTCCTGGTCCCGCCCGACGGGCACGATTGTGGCCTTGTAGATCACGATGTCGGCCGCCTGCAGGACCGGGTAGTTCAGGAGCCCCGCGCTGTTCTCCTTGCCCTCGGCCAGGGCGGCCTTGTAGGTCGGATTGCGCTCGAGCCAGCTGACGGGCACGACCGTGTCGAAGATCCAGCACAGTTCGGCATGCTCGGGAAGGTCGGACTGGCGGACGATGGCGCAGCGCGTCGGGTCGAGCCCGACGGCGAGCATGTCGAGCACCATCTGGTGAGTGAGGCCGCGGAGAGTATCGCCGTCATGGACCGTGGTCAGCGCGTGGTAATCGACGATGGCGTAAATCGCCTCGTACCGGTCCTGGAGCGCCACGTAGTTGGCCTGCGCGCCGAGGTAGTTGCCGAGGTGCGATGCGCCGGAGGGCTGAATGCCGGTGAAAAGGCGCTCGCCGGCGTCGGCGGGCGCCGCGGGGGGCTGGCTCATACCGTCGGCGAGTGTAACCCACGCTGCTATCGTGGACCGATGCGTGACGCCGTCGACCCCTGGACCGCCGCCGTGCGTCTCCACGCTCGGATCGGCCACGCGATCGAGGTGCATGAACGCATCGGGTCCACGAATGACCGTGCTCGCGACCTGTTCGTCATGCCGGGTGGGCCGGGCAGCGTCGTCATCGCCGAGGAACAGGTGGCCGGCCGAGGCCGTCGCGGGCGCACGTGGCAATCGCCACCCGGTCGAAATCTGACCTTCAGCGTCCCGATGCATCCGCGGCTCGCCGCCGTCGACGGATGGCAGCTCGGCCTGGCAGTGGGCCTGGCCGTCCACGGCGCGTGCGCGGCCCTGGACCCGTCGGTTGCGTTGAAGTGGCCAAACGACCTTGTCGCGAGCGACGGGCGGAAGCTCGGCGGCCTGCTGATCGAGACCGTGATCGATGGCGAACGGTTGAGCGGAGCCGTCGTCGGTATCGGGCTCAACGTGAACTGGCGCCACGACGAGATGCCAGCGGAGCTCGCCGCATTCGCCACCTCGCTGGCGGACCTCCTTGGAGCCGATGTCGACCGCGTGGCGCTCCTGCGTTCCGTGCTTGACGGTCTCGAGCGCGAGCTCGCGGCTGTCGAGGCCGGATGGTCGCCGCTCGTCCGGTATCGCGCCGTGTGCGAGACGCTTGGCGCATTCGTGAGCGTCGAGACGCAGGCCGCTCGGGTGGAGGGCCGTGCGGTCGAGGTGGACGACACGGGAGCGCTGGTGGTGGAGACCTCGGCCGGACGGGTCCCGGTCTCAGGCGGGAACGTGGAGATGGTCCGTCGCATGGTACGGGCGTGAGCGTCGACGTCGTGGGCGCGGTCATGGGTGATCCGGATCCCGACCTGGTCGATGTGCGCGCCGCCCAGGTCGACCATTCCGCCTTCGGCACGCTGTACCGCCGCTATCTCGACCGCGTCTACGGCTACTGCTTCTATCTGCTCGGCGATCATCACGATGCTGAGGACGCGACGGAGCGCACGTTCCTGGCTGCGCTGGCAGCCATCGACCGATATCGCGACCAGGGCTCGACGTTTCGCGCCTGGCTGTTCAGGATTGCGCACAACCAGCTGGCGAACGCTCTGCGAGTGCGCAGCCGCCAGCGGACGGCGCCCTTGGACGTGGTCACGGAGCCGATGGCGCCGGGTGATCCAGCGGCCGAGCTCGTGCAGGCCGAGGAGGCGCGAACCGTGCGCCGCGCGGTGGCCCTTCTTGCCGAGGATCGTCGCCAGGTGATCGTGCTGCGATTCGTCGACGGATTGAGCGCGCGCGAGATCGGCGCCGTGATCGGGCGCAGCGAGGGTGCGGTGAGGGTTCTTCAGCATCGCGCGCTACGGGATCTCGCCGCCCTCCTGGCCCGGCGGTGAGCTGGAGGCAGGAACGCCGCCCGGTGTAACGTATCGGCCCCCGCGGTGTTAGCAGGAACGTGATGAACCCATCTCCATCGGTCGCCGAACGGCTTGACCACACCATCGGACAGATGCTCGGCGGCGCCAGCCCGGCTGTGGCCAGCGCCAGTGCCGGCCTCGATCTCACGACGCGTCCCCTGATCGAGGTGGCCGAGTCCGTGCGCGCCGCCCTCCCGGTACTCCCGGCGTCGCCGGGATTCGAGAGCCGCCTGGATGCCCGCCTGAGGGGCGCGGTCGCGTCACGCGATGCGATGGCGTGGGCGCTCAGCCACCCGGGCCGGCTGATCGTCACCGGCGCCGTCGGATCCGCGGTCGGCGTGGGTGTGACCGCGTATGCGGTCTGGCGCAGCTCGCGACGGGGCGCGCCGCATCGGTTTCTCGGCAGATGAGGAACTAGAGGATTGCCGATCAAGTTCCCGTTCAGCCGTCGTGCCGCGCCGTCTGACGCCTGGACCAAATGCCCGGCCTGTGATGCGCAGGTTTTCAACAAGCAACTCGAGCGCACCTCGCGCCTGTGTCCGGAGTGCGGCCATCATTTCCGGATGTCGGTCGGGGAGCGGATCGACCTCCTGCTCGATCCGAACAGCTTCGAGGAGCGCGACGCTGGTCTCGAGGCGGTCGACCGGCTCGGTTTCCACGACGATCGCCCGTACTCGCACCGACTGGAGGCGTCGCACGTCAAGACCGGCCTGCGCGACGCGGTAGTGTGGGGCATCGGCCACATCGAGGGGCAGCGCGTCGCAATCGGCATCTTCGACTTCCGGTTCATGGGTGGCAGCATGGGCGCGGTCGTCGGCGAGAAGCTGGCGCGCTGC
>JACDHU010000284.1 GCA_013820865.1 Chloroflexota bacterium | reverse complement strand
CGCGTCCGCGCCGTGGCGCGCGAGCTCGGCGAGATCGTCGCCCTGCACCAGCTCGCGGTGACCCACCTCGAGGCCACGACGCTGGAGGGCGTCGCGCAGCGCATCGGCCGTGAGGAGAGCGGGATCGTCGGCGAGCCCCGGACCCGAACCGGGCTTGCCGCCGGCGACCGGGTTCACAAGCAGCAGGATCGGAGGTCGGGTCATTCGGTTCCTCGTTCATAGGCCTGGAAGGTATCGTCGCCGCAGTCGAGCACGATTCGGTCCGGCAGCGGCTCACCGCTCGCGACAGGCTCGCGCCCGGACTCGACCCACACGTCCCAGCGCGCAAGTCCGAACGAGACGGTGCCGGTTCGCTCGAGCGGTTCGGACACGCCGGGAAGCGCAGGCGTTGAGGCGGGCGAGCCGAGCAGATGATAGGTGGCCGGCTCGTACGGCAACTGGTCGGGGCACTCGGCCGGTGCATCGGCGCGCCAGATGGCCGCCACCCCCACCGCCACGAAGACGGCGACGGCCAGCATGCCGCAGCCGATCATGCGCCAGTTCATCCGCGCATGATTCCGAACTCGTCGAACTCACCGCTGGCCAGCGAACGCGAGGCATGGACGGCTTCGACTCGGGCGCCATCCGGACCGCGGCAGAGGCTGCGCTCGAGCACGTCAAGGTCGGCCGGGGCCCCTTCCGCGACGAGCTCGACGCCGCGTTCGTCATCGTCGTTCATGACCCAGCCGGTCAGCCCCAGCTGCGCTGCCTGGCGCCGAACCCACCACCGGAAGCCGACACCCTGTACTCGGCCGGTGATGCGGGCCGTCATCCGCTCCGTCCTCACGGATCTCGCGGGGTGAGGTGCATCGGCCAGATGAGCATGGCGCCATCGAGGGCGAGCTTCGGTGCGGCATTCTGGCGCAACCCCTCGTGAACCCGCTCCAGATGTGAGGCCATCCGGATCAGCGGTCCGGTTCCCACGCGCATCGCAACGTCCGTGAGCTCTGACTCGAGGGCGGCACTGGGAGCCAGCCCGACCCGGCCAACGCCAGCCACGAGCAGGTCACGCGTCAATGACAGCCAGATCTCGACCAGCAGCAATGCCGCATCGCGTTGGACCGATGCCGGCGTGCGCGCCGTCTCCGCATCTGCGTCGCTGCCGGCCAGCGCGGGCGGGGGCGCAATGCCGAGGCGGGTCGTCTCATCGAGCAGGTCGCGCACGGCCGCGAAGCGCTCGGCGCGCCCGCGATCGACCAGTGAGAGCAGCTCCGTCTGCGTCCGGTGACGCCAGTCGCGGAACGCCTGGTGATCGGCATAGGCGAGGGCGGTCCCGACCAGACCATTGGCGATTCGCGCGTACGCATCGGCTTCGGCTGGCGACAGTCTGCGGTGATCCCGCAGATACGCGCTGAGCTCCGCCCGCGGTACCGGGCCCACACGTAATGCCTGGCAGCGCGAGCGGATGGTCGGCAGCAGCCGGCTCGGCTCATCGGCGACAAGAATGAATAGGTGACGGTCAGTCGGTTCTTCGAGCGTCTTGAGGAGGGCGTTCTGAATCTGCTCATTGGCGCGATCGGCACGTTCGATGAGCACGATCCGCCGGTCGGCGACGACCGGGGCGCCAGCCGCGCTGAGCAGCCAGCGGCGCGCGGCGGCCACGATGCTCTCGCCCGTGCTGCGGCCCTCGCGCCAGGCCTCGGGCGAGCCGATGACCAGATCGGCATGCGTCCGAGCGCGCGCGTCTCGGCAACCCCGGCAGCCATTGCATGGGCGCGTAGCGAGTTCGGGGTTGGCGCAGAACGCCAGCGCCAGGAGATCGTCCACGAAGGCGTGCTTTCCTGCGCCGGGAGCGCCCTGGACCAGCAGGCTCCGACCAAAGCCACCGTGCGCGGCGGCCTGACGTACGGCGCGGCGCGCGGTCGGCTGGCCCAGGCTGCGGAATCCGGGCTCGGAAGCGGCCTCGATCATGGTGGCGAGTATAGGGTTCGGTGCCTACCCGACCCGCACGGGACACGGGGCGGTGGTGCATCGGGCCAGTGGCATACTTCGTGCACCCGTAGCCACTGACCACCACGAGGAGAGAACCATGCCGACGAGCCCGGCGAAAGCGGCCGACGATGTCACCGACAACATCAAGACAATCATTGACCGCCTGGTCGATGCCAAGTTCACCCAGGATCTGACAAAGCGCGGTCAGGACGTGGCCGGCATCATTGCCGACCGCGGATCAGACGTGGAGAAGCTGGCCAGCGAGGCCTGGAAGGACACGAAGCCGATGCGGCGCGACGCCGCGAAGCGCTTCTCCGACGTCACCGATGACGCGGCGAAATGGTCCGACCACACGTGGCGAAAGTCGCTCCGACCCGCGCTGCGCGATCTGTGGAAGCAGCGAACCGTGGCCATCGGCGCCGCGGGCGCGGCTGTCCCCGCTGGACGCGAGCTGGTCGACTCGGCCGCCATCCGCCTTGGACTCAAGCAGCGCGAGGAGCGCCACTGGGGCGCCTTCTTCCTCGGCCTGCTGCTGGGCGCCGCAGCCGGTGCCATCGCTGCCCTGCTCACCACGCCGAAGCGCGGCAGCGAGATGCGCCATGACCTCGGTGCTAAGGCCGACGAGATCGCCACCAAGGCCAAAGAGGCCGAGTGGGTGCCGATCTTCCAGCGCGACGACGCGACGAATGGGCACGCGGACAACGCGACCGACGCCCTTGGCAGCGCTTCGGACAATCTCGCCGATGCGGCCAGCGAGGCCGGGTCCGCCAGCGGAGAGGCTGCCGACAAGGCCTCCGCCGATACGGCCGAGGCGATCAACGAGTCGTTCGACTCCGTCGACCGCGAGTCCCGCACCTAGCGTTCCTCGAAACGACGATAAGAGCCGGCCCGCTGGGGCCGG
>JACDHU010000283.1 GCA_013820865.1 Chloroflexota bacterium | reverse complement strand
ACGCCGATTTCCCGTGATGCAGCAGTTGCACGGGGCGACACTAAAAGCGCAGGAGCCGGAGCTCACACGTCGTGCGTTGCACCCGATGACACAGACGACGGCGGAGCTCGCCTTCGTTCGGCTTTGGTCTCACCGGGTGCAACCGGGGCCAACCGCGGTCACTGAATCACCACGCGTCGCCCATGCGGTCGGCGACGGCTGACGACCACGAGAAGGATGAGCGGGATCGCCAGCACGATGAGGCGGATGGCGAAGGCCGAGCCGCTGCCGGCGAGCGCGGCATCCGGCGTGCGGCGTCCCGCGGCAACAAACTCGAACGCAACGGGGATGCCCACGCCCATGGCGGCACCGAGCTGACGAAGGCTGTTGAACAGCGCCGAGCCGGTTCCGGCTTCCTCGGGCGTGAATTGAGAGAGCGCATCGGTCGCGCTGGCGACCAGGGTGATGGCGATGCCAAGGCCGTTGACCAGGCTGGTGGCGATGATCCACCCCACCGGCGTATCGGCATGCCAGGTGAGCATCAGGACCGCACCGCCAACCAGCAGCACCAGACCCAGCAAGAGTGCCCGATCCACGCCCACCGAGCGTACGGACGAGCCGGCGAACGGAAAGCCGATGAGTCCGACGAGCGGCGCGGCCAGCAGGATCAGCCCGGCTCGCCGGCGCCGAAGCCGCGGGCAAGCTGGAGGTATTGCACGACGCATCAACCCAGGCCGATGCACCGTCTTTTCAGGTTGCACGGGGCGACACTAAAGCCGAACGAGCGCGCCCTCGCACGTCCTGGGTTGCACCCCATGACACCAGGGACGGCGGAGCAAGCCGTCCTTCGACTTTAGTGTCATCGGATGCAACCGGCGGCCCGCAACGGGCTCAGCCGACCTTGAGGCCGCCCTCACCGACAAGGAATGCGCCGGCGAATGCAGCGAGGCCGATGGCCGTCAGGCTGATGCCGCCGAAGCCGACGCCGATGGCCGCGAGAACAAAGCAAATGACGGCGATGATGAGCAGGATCGATCGGGGTGAGAGGTCCATGCGAGCTGCCTCCTGTAGTCGGACGGGCAAAGCTGCCCGACGGAAAGCATCGCATCGGCGAGGCGGAAGCGCAGCGAGAAGTCGCCACGTGCCAGAGTTGACTACGAGAGATCGATCTCGTCGCGGAGCGCGCCGAGGATCTCGAGCTCGACGCGGTCCTTTGGACGGCCGGCCGCCCGCTTCATGCGGATGAGGTCATCGAGCGATGCGACCCGCACCACGAGACCATCATCCAGTTCGGCCTCATCGGCGTTGGCGTCAAGTTCGCCAAAGCCGGACACTCCCGCCGGAGTGCCAAGGATGTCGAGGTCGCCGAAGTCGGTCGTGAATGTAAGGACGTCGCCGCGCTCGAGCGTCTTTCGGTCGGGATGGAAGGGAAGGTCGGGTGGTGCGCCACGGAGAACCGTTCCCAACTCGCCCAGCAGCGCGGCCAGCCGCTCGAGGTTGTCCCGATCGCGGGCGTAGCACACGTCGATATCCACCGTCATGGTCGGCGATCCGTGCGCTTTGGCGGCGAGGCCGCCGATGAGGACGAACTTCACACCGTGCGCCCGGAGGCGGCGGAGGATGTGGACCGGATCGAACCGGCGAGTGCTCACCGACGCACGCGGATGGCCGGCATCCCGCGCGCCTCTTCCACTGCGAGCCGTATGCGCTGCGCAGGTGTCATTCGAAGCCGATCCCGGATAAGCGAACGATCGACGCCGTCGCCCAAGCGGGTCTCCACAGCCAGCTGATGCCCGCTTGCGTGCAGCAAGCGCGCAAGCGTCTCAACCCGAGGGCTGACCCTGCCAGCCTCGATCCGGGCGACGGTAGCCTGCGGCACCGCCGCGGCCGCTGCCAGAGCGCGTTGCGTCATACCGGCCCGCCGACGCGCGTCGCGCAACAATCGTCCCGTCATCACGCTCCCATGATAGCATGCCTGCTATCACGCTGGCTGATCGGCGCATCACGGGTCGAGAGCGGTGAAGTTGCGTGCCTGATCGCAGTCGCCGCAGATCCAGGCATCACCATCCTGCGCGGGCTCCAGGCCGTCCGACCACAACGGTCGCCGGCAAATCGGGCAGATCTCGGAGAGGTCGGGGGCTGGGTCGGTTGAATCGGACGGCGACATCGGGGTCAGCGTTCCGCGAGCGGGACCACGCCGACGCGCTTGCGGAAGACGAGCTCGCCGCCCAGCCAACCGGTCCCGGCCAGAAGCACCGCCGCGAGCAGCGATAACGCCATGGCACCGAGATGAACCCGGTCCGCGGACTCGCGGCGCAGGAGCAGCGAGGCGGCGGTGATCCCGAGGATCGCCGCGTTCCCTCCGGCATGCGCAATTCCCACCGGACCGCGCGCGGCGCGAATGGTCACGAAGTCGATCAGCCCCGGGACTGCGGCGGTAACGCCACCGGCAAGACCACCGGCCAGCAGCCATCGACTGGCGCGCGCGAAGAACTGATCGCCGGTCACCAGGTGAGCCAGGTCGCTGGCGGCCGCAGCCGTCAGCAGCCCGATCGGGATCGGCACCAGGGCGGGATGGACAGGGTGCCCGGAAACCGATGCGGTACTGCGATGATCGACCTGCATGTTCGTCATGGCTCACGCACATGCATGACCGATGCCGAACATTGGCAGGCGCGATGCTACGCTCCGCCCTCGTGAACGAACTTGATTTCGACAAGCTCCTCGACGCAATGCCCGATGCGGTGCTCGTCGCCGACATGGAATCGCGCATCGTGTACGCGAACGCATCGGTCCATGCGCTGCTCGGGTGGGCGCCTGAGGCGCTCATCGGCCAGTCGTTACATACGATTCAGCCAGAGCGACTGCACGATCCCCACGACATCGGCTTCGGAA
>JACDHU010000282.1 GCA_013820865.1 Chloroflexota bacterium | reverse complement strand
CCGATGCGTGGCTGCCTGCGCCTGGAGTCCGGCGACGCGGACGCCGAACAGCTCGTCGAGGCTGCCTGCAACGATGGCGATGAACTTGACCCGCTCCAGCAGCGGCACGCTCGGGTCGGCCGCCAGCGCGAGCACTCGCTCGATGAAGTCGAGAGTCGACAGCTCACGGTTGATGTAGCGCGGAGTGGATGCCGTCGCCTCGCTGGGCACCGCGACGCGCGGCCTGGTTGCCATTCGACGGTTGATGTTGAGCGCCATGTGTCAATGCACTGTAAAGCCGATGCGCCCCTTGTGGGTTCAGCGCGAGACGCGCGTCGCTCGCAGGATGGTGCGGATGCCGACCTTCTGGCCGTACATGAGCACGCCGGCGCTGTACACGCGCGACGCAAGCCAGATTGCGGCAGCGACCGCCATAAGGAGCAGTGCGATGGCGATGACGACCTCGGCCGGGCTGACCGTGGTCAGGAGCATGCGCGCCGGCATCAGGTAGGGGCTGAAGAACGGCACAAATGAGAGCACGCCGACCCATTGGGCATCCGGGTCGTTCAGCGCGGCGAAGGAGGCGAAGTAGCCGGCCATGGACAGGAACAGGAGCGGCCCGACGGCCTGCTGGACGTCCTCGATGCGGCTGACCATGGATCCCGCGGCGGCATACAAGGTCGCGTACAGGAGGAAGCCGAAGAGGAAGAAAGCCCCGAAGGGCACCAGCATGCCCGGGTTCAGGTCCGGCATCTGGATGGGAGCTTGGCCGGCAGCCCCGAGTGCCTCAGCGACCGGGCCACTGGCGATGAGCCCGATCACGAGCGCCGCGATGATGACGACGTACTGGGACAATCCAGCCGCCCCCGTGCCGAGCACTTTGCCGGTCAGCAGTTGCCGCGGGGTGGCCGCGGTGATGAGCAGCTCCATGACGCGTCCTGACTTCTCCTCGGCCACGCTCTGGGCGACCCAGTTGCCGTAGGTCAGGATCGCCATGAAGGTCAGGATCACGAGGGCGTAGGCGAGGATGAAGGCGCCGCCGAAGTCATCGGCATCACGGGCGTCGTCTGGATCGACCGGCACAGCGGTGAAGGACGGAGGCTCGAAGATGCGGGCCACCTCCTCCTCGCTGATGCCGGACCGCTCGAGCCGGTCGCCGATGGCCAGCGCGCTCGCCGCCTGCGTCACGAGCAGCCGGGTCTGGTTGGTGGGACTGGCGCTGCCGAGGTACTCGAAGGCCAGGCTGCCCTCGTTATCCCGGGTGATGGTGAGCAGCGCGTCAAGCTCTTCATCTCGCACGTCATCCGCGGCGGCGGCCGCATCGGTCACGCGCGTGACCTCCGGACGGTCGTCTTCATCCCGGCCGGCGCCAGGTTCACCATTCGGATTCCCCGCCGCGATGAGCAGCGTCTGGATGGTGGCCACCGGATCCGTGTCGAGGTCGTCGGTCTCCACCGCCACCCCGATGCGGGCCGGATCGGCGACGCCGACAGCCCCGAGGATGGTGGGCACCAGCATGATCGCGATGACGGCCACAGCGATGAGCGCAGTCGTGATGATGAACGCGCGGCCGCGCACCCTGATCAGGTATTCGCGCCGCGCGACGTGGAACGCGTTTGGAAAGAGGCTCCTCACCGGTTCGCCTCGCGACCGGTAGTTGCGAGATGCTCCTCGTCATCGGTCACCGCCCGGTGCCCGACGTGCTCGATGAAGATCTCCTCCAGGCTCGGCTCCGCGATCTCGAATCGTGTTACGCGGTCACCGCGGTCGAGCGCCGCGCGCAGGATGTGCTCCGGGTCGCTGCCGGCGGGCACGCCCAGCTCCACGTAGTCCTCGCGCTGCGAGGTGACGGTCACACCTGGAAGATCGGCCAGCCATTCGACGTTGTGTCCGTCGCCGTCAGTCGCGAGCCGGACGACCTGGCGTCCCATGTCGCGCTTGACGTCGCGCACGAGGCCGCTCACGATGACCCGGCCACGGTCGACGATGGCGATCGATTCGCACAGCTCCTCGACCGTCTCCATCTGGTGCGTGCTGAAGATGAGCGTCTTGCCGCGGTCGCGCATCTCGCCGAACGCCTCCTTCAGCAGGCGCACGTTGACCGGATCCAGGCCGCTGAACGGCTCGTCCATGATCAACACATCCGGGTCGTGGATGATCGCGGCGATGAACTGGATCTTCTGCTGGTTTCCCTTGCTGAGCTCCTCCACCTTGCGGTCGAGGTACTCGGGGATGCGGAAGCGCTCCAGCCAGTCGCCGATCTCCGCCCGCGCTCTGGTGTCCGGCACGCCATACAGGGCAGCGAAGAATCGCAGCTGTTCGCCGACCTTCATGCGCGGGTACAGGCCGCGCTCCTCGGGCAGGTAGCCCCACGTTCTGCGCGGGAGAGCGGTGTTCTCGACTCCCTGCCAGGTCACGCGCCCGGAGTCGGCGCGCAGGATGTCGAGCACGATCCGCATGCTCGTCGTCTTGCCCGCTCCGTTCGCGCCCAACAGGCCGAAGATGCGGCCCGGTTCCACGCTGAAGCTGACCGCGTCGAGGGCGACGACGTCTCCGAATCGCTTGGTGATCGAATCAACGATAAGTGACATAGATGGCAGATTTCCACAGGTTTGTTACGCTTTTGACCGACCGATGCAGGTCCGGGCATCAGCTAGCGGCCACCGCCCGACGCTGCAGCGACGCCCCTGTTGCACCCGATGAGACCAAAGTCGAAGAAGCCGCCGCTCCACCGTCCCCTGTGCCACCCGATGCAACCCAGGACGTGTGAGTTCGCGTTCGTTCGCCTTTGGTCGCGCCTGGTGCAACCGGGCGATCATGGGGTCAGGTAGGCTCCTCGACGAAGGACTCGGCGATCTGGCGGAAGATCTCCTCGTAGTTGACGGCCATTTCGGTCGC
>JACDHU010000281.1 GCA_013820865.1 Chloroflexota bacterium | reverse complement strand
CGTTGGCCTCGACCTCGCGAATGGCCTGGCGCGCAGCATCAACGCCCTGGTCCAGCGTCCGCGCAATTTCGCCGTGGTCGATGAATGCCTCGATCGTCTCAATCGGCATCGTGTCGACCGTTTCCGGCCCGATGAGGTCCTCGACATAGAGAACGTCACGGAAGTCAGGGTTCTTCGTGCTGGTGCTCGCCCACAGGCAGCGCTGAACGCGGGCGCCGGCGCCGCGCAGATCGGCGAACTCCTGGCCGCCGAAGATCTGGCCGAATGCCTCGTACGCGAGCTTGGCATTGGCAATGGCCGCCTTGCCGCGTGCCTCCAGCGCAGCGCGCGTGCCGCGCTCGTCAAGCATCTTGTCGACCTTGGTGTCGACCCGGCTCACGAAGAAGCTGGCCACACTGGCAACCCGTGACACGTCCTCGCCTCGCTCGTGCCGTGCCCGCAATCCGGCGATATAGGCACGAGCCACGCGCTCATACACCTCGACGCTGAACATGAGCGTGACGTTGACGTTGATGCCGTCGGCGATGACCGCCTCGACGGCCGGGATGCCGGCCTCGGTAGCCGGAATCTTGATGAAGATGTTCGGCCGATCCAGCCGCGACCACAGCTCGCGGGCGCGGGCGATGGTGCCATCGGTGTCGTTGGCCAGGTTGGGCTCGACCTCGATGCTGGCGAAGCCATCGGTCCCGTCCGAGTCGTCGTAGACCCGGCGCAGCACGTCGGCGGCGTCGCCGACATCGTTAACCGCGATCTCCTCGTAGATCATCTGGGCATCGTCGCCCGCTTCAATCTCGCGCCGGACGAGGTCGTCGTATTGCCCGGTCGCAACGGCCTTGGCGAAGATGGTCGGGTTGCTGGTCAGACCACGAATCCCATCGTCGACCATCTTCTCGAGCTTGCCGCTCTCGATCAGGTCGCGATCGATGAAGTCAATCCATGGACTCTGATCCTGCTCCGCATGAAGCCGATGCAGCGCGTTCGTGTCCGCCGCCTTCTTCGTGACCTCCGTCGCCTCGCGATCCTGGTCCGTCGCCTTGTCCTCGCGGCGATCCTGCTCCGCTCCTGTCATCTAACGTTCTCCCATCTCATTCGCGCCGACCGGAGCCGACTTCGCTCTTGCTTCGTCCGCGGGCACCGGCGCGGCCGGTGAGCTCGCGGGCAGCCGCGGCAATGTGATCAGCATCAATCCCGGCACCCGCCAGCAGCTCGGTCGGCATCCCCGACCCCGGCATGCCACGCACGGCCAGCTTCACCACGATAGGGTGCGGCTGTTCCTCCGCCAGGGCGTCGAGCACCGCATCGCCGATGCCGCCTTCCGGCCAGTGATCCTCCACCGTGATGATGGCGCCCGTATCGCGGGCGGCGGCCCTCACCGTTTCGGCGTCGATCGGCTTGACGGTGTACAGGTCGATGACCCGCGCGTTGATCCCTTCACCAGCAAGCGTTTCGGCTGCCTTGACCGCCTCGTGCAGGGTGATGCCGGCGCCGATCAGGGTCACGGCGTCGTCATCGGCCTGGCGCACCACCCGCGAACCGCCGATGTGAAATGCCTCGCTCGACTCATACAGGACCGGCGTCTTTTCGCGTGTCGTGCGCATGTAGACAATGCCAGTCCGGTCCGCCATTTGCGGGATGAGCGCCGCCGTCTGATTGGGGTCACTCGGATACAGCACGGTCGAGCCGTGCACGGCCCGATAGCTGGCCAGGTCCTCGAGCGCCATCTGCGAGGGCCCGTCCTCGCCGATGCTGACGCCCGCGTGCGATCCGGCGATCGCGATGTTCGCCCGGCTCACGGCCGCCATGCGCACGAAGTCGTACGCACGCGCCAGGAACGCGGCGAACGTCGCCGCGAACGGCTTCCAGCCGCGGACCTGAAGGCCAACCGCGGTCGCGATCATCTGCTGCTCGGCGATGTACATCTGGAAGAAGCGATCCGGCAGATCCTTGCCGAACTGCTCCGTGTACGTGCTGTTGCCGACCTCGCCGTCGATCGCCACGACCTCGCCACGGGCCTGCCCGAGTGCCACGAGCGCATCACCGAAGGCCTTGCGAGTCGCCTCCTTGGTGCCGAGCTCATACGTTGGGAGCTTCAGTGCCTGCGTGGGGAACTCGTGTGGAGTGCCGGTGATCACCGGTTTCGGCACGTCGACGTGGATGTCCCGAATGCCGCCCAGCTCCGCGATGGCGGCGGCCTCGTCATCCAACGGCTTGCCGTGCTTGCCGGGCAGGTTCGAGACGGCCTTGACGCCGTGCCCCTTCTCGGTCCGCGCGATGATCACGGTCGGCTGATTCGTGGTCTCGACGGCTCGTGCGAAAGCGCGGTCGATGGCCGCGATGTCATGCCCATCGATCTCGATCGCCTTCCAGCCGAAGGCCTCGGCCCGTTTTCGATACGCGTCGAGATCCCAGCCGTGCATCGTCTCGCCGGTCTGGCCCCATCGGTTCACGTCGATGATCGCGATCAGGTTGTCGAGCCCGTTGTGCGCGGCGGCCTCGAAGGCTTCCCACATCGAGCCCTCGGCCATCTCGGAGTCGCCGCACAGGCACCAGACCCGATACGGGAGCTGATCCAGCCGCTTGCCCGCCAGCGCCACGCCGACGGCGATGGGCAGACCCTGCCCCAGCGAGCCGGTGGCGACATCGACCCACGGCAGGACCGGCGTCGGATGACCCTCGATGCGCGAGCCGAACTGGCGGAAGGTGAGCATCTCCGGATCGCTGATGGCGCCTGCGGCCTTGTACACCGCGTACAGCAGCGGCGAAGCGTGGCCCTTGCTGAAAATGAGATGGTCGTTGCGCGGGTCATCGGGCGTGCCGAAGTCGTAGTGGAGGTACTTCGACATGAGGACCGCCATGATGTCGGCGGCCGACATGCTGCTCGTC
>JACDHU010000280.1 GCA_013820865.1 Chloroflexota bacterium | reverse complement strand
GCCCAGCGCCACGAGTCGATTGCCAGCTTCAACGCGACGAAGGTCTCAGTCTGCGAGTCGGGCGCCACCTCTGGCTCGTCGCGGTAGGACTGGACCTTCTCGCCCTCCACCCAGCCCGAGACATATTGGCCGCGCACCGTGTTGGCCGCCACCTCGGCAGGAGACATCGGCTTTACTGCGCGCAGCACCTTGAGCTTCTCGTCGCGCAGATCCTCGGCGCGGAACTCGACCGGCGGCTCGATGGCGAACATGGCCATCAGCTGGAGCCCGTGGTTCTGGACGATGTCACGCAGTGCGCCGGTCTCATCGTAGAAGTCGCCGCGACCTTCGACGCCGACCGTCTCGGCCACAGTGATCTGCACGCTGTCGATGTAGCGGCGGTTCCAGATTGGCTCGAACAGGCCGTTGCCGAAGCGGAAGACGGCCAGGTTCTGGACCGTCTCCTTGCCGAGGTAATGGTCGATCCGGTAGACCTGATCCTCGTCGAAGACTTCGGCGATCTCGTGATTCAGGCGCCTTGCCGATGCGAGGTCCGATCCGAACGGCTTCTCGACGATCACCCGCGTCCAGCCACGCTTACCACCGCTCTTTCGTCGATCTCCACGGACCGCCAAGCCTGCCTGGTCGAGCTGGTTCACGATCTCCGGATACAGGCTCGGCGGCACGGCAAGATAGAAGAGCCGATTGCCCGACGTGCCCCGATCCCGGTCGATCCGGTCCAGCCGCTTCCCCAGCTCCTTGTACGCCGCCGGGTTGTCGAGGTCGCCATGGTGATATTCGATGCCCTGCGCGAACGACTCCCAGATCGCGGGCTTGGCCGGACGATTGCGACTGTGCTCGTTGATGCCTTCCAGGAGCTGCGCGCGGAATTGTTCGTCGGTGAGCTCGCGGCGCGCAAACCCGACGACGGTGAACTCGGGTGGCAGGAAGCCGCCGAGGAGCGTGTTGTAGAGCGCCGGCGCCAGCTTCCGCTCCGCGAGGTCGCCGGTGGCGCCGCAGATGACCATGGTGCACGGTTCCGCCATCCGCTCGAGACGCAGACCCTCGCGCAACGGGTTGGTTTGTGCATTTGGGCCGGCGGCATCCGCGTTGACACCACGCGTTGTCATGCGTTTCCACCCGCGGGCACCGCGACGCGTTTCATGACCCCAGCCGCAAGGTATATCGGTATATACGCCCGCGCCACATCACCCACGATCCTTGATGGCGTGGCCGCCGAACTCGTTACGCAGCGCGGCGAGGACGCGGTCGGCATACGAGTCAGGCTCGCGACGGCTGCGGAAGCGCTGGAGGAGGCTCAACGTGATCACCGGTGCGGGCACGTCGTGGTCGATCGCCTCGGCGACCGCCCAGCGGCCTTCTCCGGAATCGGCGACCCAGCCGTGGACCTTCTCCAGGTCGTTGCCTTCCCTCTCGAAGGCATTCCCCGCCAGCTCGAGCAGCCACGACCGGATGACCGACCCGTTGTTCCACATGTTCGCGATGGCGGCGAGGTCGAGGTCGTAGTCGCTGGCATGCAAAATGTCGAAGCCCTCGCCGTAGGCCTGCATCATTCCGTACTCGATCCCGTTGTGGATCATCTTGGTGTAATGGCCCGCCCCGGCCGCGCCGCAGTACAGGTAGCCGTTCTCCGGGGCCAGCGTCCGCACCACCGGCTCGAAACGGTCGAACGTTGCGCGCTCACCGCCAAGCATGGCGCAGAACCCGACCTCGAGGCCCCACACGCCACCTGAGACTCCCATGTCGAGCCACTCGATTCTGTTTGCTGTCAGCTCCTCAGCGTGACGCTTCGAGTCATGGAAGCGGCTGTTGCCCGAATCAATGATGACGTCGCCGGGCTTGAGGATGCCGGCCAGTTGCTCGATCATCGCGTCGGTTGCCGCGCCGGATGGCACGCTCACCACGATGTGGCGTGGCGCATCCATGAGCTCGGCCAGTTGCTCGATCGATCCGACGACGGAGATGCGTCCCTCGTTCTCCGGCTCTGCTGCCACTTCCTGGGTGACCGATTCCGTCCGATTCCAGGCGAACACGTCGTGGCCACCACGTGCCGCGCGCCGCGCCATCCCGGCGCCCATTCGTCCAAGTCCACAGATTGCGACCTGCATTCCGTTGCCTACCTCCGCTATGCCATGCTCACCGTACGCCTACGACACGCTCCAGCCACGACAGGCCAGCGTCCACGTCCGCAAAATGCAGCCGCAGGGCGCGCCGGCCCCGTCGCTGGAGCGATGTCAGGTCACCCAGCGCCTGTGCCGCGATCAGGGTACCGAACGACTCGGTCCAGCCGGGGATCGGCAGGTCCTTGGATGGCTCGGCGGTGAGCTGAAGGAAGACGCCGCTGTCCGGCCCGCCCTTGTGCAATTGCCCGGTTGAGTGCAGGAATCGCGGCCCGAAGCCAAGCGTCGTCGAGGCACCGGTCGTGTCGCGCACGCGGGCGCGGATGCGCTGCAGCCGATC
This sequence comes from Chloroflexota bacterium, assembly GCA_013820865.1. GTDB lineage: Bacteria > Chloroflexota > Limnocylindria > QHBO01 > QHBO01 > JACDBZ01. Next base: position 427 of record JACDHU010000280.1, on the reverse strand, counting down.
CTCCACGTCGCGGTCGGACGGCAGGTACGCGAGGATGGCGAAATAATCCCGACCGCCCTCCAGCAACGCGAGGAGCTCATGCACCGCGCCATCCACCGTGACGGGCGCGGCACCGAACACCGCCGGGTCCGCGAAGGCAGCGACCCCCGGCTCGCTGACAAGCGGCGCGGCCTCGGGCAAGGCGCCGTTCGCGCGGAATGCGGCCAACAGATCCTTTGTGGCGTCCTTGCTTTCCTGGACGTTGGGCTGGTCAAACGGATCAATGCCGAGAACGATTCCCGCGGTCGCCGTGGCGACCTCCCAGCGCACGAACTCGGCGCCGATGTCGAGCGGGCCATCCAGGATGATCTCCTCGCCCGGCAGGTCCTCGGTGGCCCACTCGTCGGTGTCATCGGCGAAACGGAGACGGACGAAGAACCGATCCTCG
>JACDHU010000051.1 GCA_013820865.1 Chloroflexota bacterium | reverse complement strand
GTGACCCGCGAGGCAATTCATGGCGCCACCGAGATCATGGATCCCAACGGACTTGCTCGACAGGTGCAGGCGGCTGTCCTCGGTCGTGCGCGCCGCAGTGGAGGCTCCCTGCTGAGCCGGCTCGTTGCCCTATTGGCCTGGATGACCGGACAGCAGCGTCGCCGCGCCGATCCGGCCGGTCATCTGCGTGACTGGCGCCGCCGCGGCTCGTTGGGGCGAGTCCTCAACCCGTTGACCGGTGCGCTGGTCGAAGCGGCCAGCGGAGTTCCGCCATCGTCTCGGCCGCACATCCTGCGCAGCCTGGGAGCGGACGGGCTGGAAGCGTCGGTGACGCAGGCGCTCGACCGCGTCGCCCGGGACGCCGGCGCCGACCTGCATGTCCCGCGCTCCCTGTTGTGGCCCGTCATCGGGGCGCTTCAGCTGGTCGTCGGCGCCATCTTCGCCTTCGCGATCGCCTGGTACGTGACGCTGTTTCTGGCGCAGGGCCAGGTGCCGGTGGCGTCGATCGAGATCTGGCTTCTCGGCCCGCTGCCGCTGCCGCTCGCGCTGCTGGCCGTGTCGGTGGTCGTCAGCGCCATCCTCGGGTTTCTGCTGTCGCTGCATGCGGGCTGGATCGGTCGACGCCTCGGGCGCCGCCTGGCGAGTCGCGTGGCCGAGGCAGTCATGATGGCGATCGGAGCCGGTCCGATGGCCGCGCTCGAGCGTGTCGAAGCGGTCCGACGAGATCTCGCCAATGCACTTGCGGCCGAATGACGTACGGAAGAACAGGACGCACGCTTGATCCGCCGTTGACCGCTGTCACATAGCGTTGCAGGCGTCATGTTGCGCCGCGAACCGAACCACCAGCAGGCTTCAGTCTCCGATCTGGAGCTGGGCATTGCCGCCACGCTGCTCCTGATCGGGATCGTCCTGACGGCATTCTTCGTCCCCGGTCTGACTTAGGCATCGCCCGAGGAAGCTACTTGCCGGCTGGGCGCTCTGGCGGATGTCGGAAGCGAAGCGTGATCGCCAAAGTCGCGACGCCGATGCCGAACGCCACGGAGTTCGGCACGATGATCGCGGCGTTCCCCAGCGCCCAGCCGTAGGCGACCCACAGCGTGAATCCCACCTGGAGCACCAACAGGTAGGCGATCGAGACGTCACCCGACGAGCGGCGCTCGAGGATGCGCCGCATCAGCAGCAACGGCGACAGGGCCATCAGCACGCCCCAGAAGGCGGCAAGCACGGCGAGCACATCGGTCACGTTCATGTCCGTCTATCCATCATCGGCATGCCGGTCGGTGTCTGGTCGTTGCGCGTGGTTGACGCGGATCGGCGCAAGGGCAGCTCCGGCACGAGCAGCGCCACGATGATGGTCGCGCTCAGGGCGCCGATGAGCCCCAGCCACAGCGCGTTGGCGATGGCGATCGAGAACGCCTGGTACAGGGCGTCAACGATCTGACCGATATAGGGCTCGACTGCCGGCCTCGCCGGCTCCGGCACCCGGTCCAGGATCTGCTGCCCAAGGTCGATGCCGACCCCCGTCAGCTCACCGTCGACCGATCCGGCGGACGCCGCGAACGCGTCGACCAGCGGCTGAGGCACGCCTTCCGAGGTCAGTTGGCGTGGCAGCTCTGCGTTGAGTGTGCTGCCGAAGATGGCTCCCGCCATGGCCAGGCCCACCGATCCGCCCACCTGGCGGAAGAAGGTGAGCGCGCTCGACACGGCGCCCAGCATGTGCCGTCCCACCGCGTTCTGGACAACGATGGTGAAGATCGAGAACGATGGGCCGATCCCGACGCCCGCGATGAACATCCACAGCCAGACGTTGGCCACCGGCGTGTCGGCGCGAAGGTTCGTCATGAGGTACATTCCGAGGGCAGCCGTCCCCATGGCGCCCACCGCCAGCCACTTGTAGCGTCCCGTCCGTGCGACGACCTGCCCCGAGATGATCGACGAGATCATCACGCCCAGCATGAGCGGCAGCATCTGATAGCCCGACTCGGTCGCCGACGAGCCGAGCACGAACTGGAACCAGCGTGGCATGAAGATCACGCCGCCGAAAAACCCGAACGTGATCAGGAACGTCGCCACGATGGACGCCGCCACCGTTCGATTACGGAACAGCTCGAGCGGCAGGATCGGCTCGATAGCCCGCGACTCGACCCAGATGAAGACTGCGCCGAGCGCGAGGCCGACGAGGATGAAGCCCCCGACCTGCGGATCGGTCCAGTCGCCACTCTGGGCATTCGTGAGTCCCAGGAGGAATGGCACCAGCGCCGCCGTGAAGACTGCGGCACCGAGATAGTCGACCTTGCGCACGACCTCCGGATGGCTGACCGATGGCAGCAGCTTCCACAGCACGCCGAGCGCGAGCATCCCGAGCGGCAGGTTGATGAGAAAGATCCACTGCCAGCTGATCGTATCGGTCAATACTCCGCCCAGTGCCGGGCCCAGGATGCTGGCCAGGGCGAAGACCGCACCGAAGAGGCCCTGGTACTTGCCGCGCTCGCGAGGGCTGAAGAGGTCGCCGATGACCGCGAGCGCGATCGGAAAGATGGCTCCGGCTCCCGCGCCCTGGATGCCGCGAAACACGATGAGCTGCCACATTTCCTGGCTCAGCGCGCACAGCAGCGAGCCGACAAGGAACAGGCTGACGCCGATCATCATCATTGGGCGACGCCCGAACTGGTCGGACAGCTTGCCGTAGATGGGTCCGGTGACCGTCGCGGTGAGCAGGTAGATGGTCACGACCCAGACGTAGAGCTCGTTACCGGACAGGTCGGTGACGATCCGCGGCAGCGCGGTGCCGACCACCGTCTGGTCGAGGGCCGAGAGGAAGACCGTCAACAGGATTGCCCCCAGGATCTCCATCCTGGCGCGGTGGTCGACATGGACGGGGGCGTCGTCGGACAGCGTCTGGTGCGTCACGACGGCGGTGTCATCGGTCTGATTATTGGTGCGACGACCATTCTGTCAAACGCAATTGTTGCCGTTGCTCATAGTTAGCCTGGCATCGTTGACGGCGTGTGGATAGATCGGCGAACGCGTCGTAAGTTCGGGGATAAGTGGTCTTGCGCGCAGGCTCCGGCGGCATCGATACTGTAGTCGTCCCGAAGGGGCAAGCGACACCGGATCACACGATTTCGATCATGAGTTCCGGCACCGGCTCCGATGGCTTCGGTCAGCGGAATCGGACGGCAGCGGTGGCTTCGGTCACCGAGGTTGGACGCCTGTTCCTTCGGGACATTTCGCTGTCCCGCAGCTACCCTTTGCGCTACCCTTGCGCGAGGGTCGTATGCTGACCCGGCCGTCCGTGCCCTTCGGCAGGCTTGAGGGGGCTTGCCCTGCTCGGAGGTTGGACGTGGAACTCACCATCCCGCGCGAACTGCTTGTGTTTGCGCTGCTCATCGCATCGGTCCTTGGGGTGATGTGGATCCTGTCGGCGACGCGCCGTTCTCCTCGCTGAGGCGGCGACCGCAGTTCACCCGCAGTGCCGGGACGTATTGTTCCGCACATGCACATTGCCTTCATTGCCATGAGCGGGGTCCGGGCGTCCAGCCCGGAGCTGAACGCCATCGGCATGACCATGCCCGGATTCGTTGAGCGCAGCAAGGTGATCGCGTCGCTGCCGAGCCTCGGCCTGCTCACGCTCGCCGGCATGACACCTGACTCCTTCGAGATCAGCTATCACGAGGTTCCCGATCTGCGGAAGCTCGAGGAGCTCCCGGTCTGCGACGTTGCCGCCATCGCCTCGTTCTCGGCGCAGATCAAGGACGCCTACGAGCTTTCAGACCGATACCGCACGCTCGGCGTGCGGACCGTGCTTGGCGGGTTGCACGTGACGGCGCGGCCGGACGAGGCCGCACGGCATGCCGACGCCATCGTCATCGGTGAGGGCGAACTTGGCTGGCCCCAGCTCGTGGCTGACCTCTCGGCGGGCAGTCTCAAGCCGGTCTACGCCGCAGACGGGCGCGAGTTCAACCTGGCCGATGCGCCGATGCCGCGTTTCGACCTGCTGGACATCGATCGCTACAACCGGATCACGATCCAGACGCAGCGCGGCTGCCCGTGGCGCTGCGAATTCTGCGCGGCATCCATCCGGCTCACGCCCCTGTACAAGATCAAGCCGGTCGCGCGGGTCATTGACGAGATCCGCGAGATCAAGAAGCTGTGGCCGAAGCCGTTCATCGAGTTCGCCGACGACAACTCCTTCGTTCATCGGCGCCACGCCAAGGAGCTGCTCCGAGCTGTTGCTGACGAGGACATCCGCTGGTTCACCGAGAGCGACGTCTCCATCGCCGATGACGAGGAGCTGCTGGAGCTCATGCGCGAGGCCGGCTGCGCCGAGGTGCTCATCGGCCTCGAAAGCCCGACCGCCGCCGGCATCGAGGGCGTCGAGCTGCGGCGCAACTGGAAGCGCGGTCGCTTTGACCGCTATCTGACGGCCATCGAACGCGTGCAGTCGCATGGCATCGCGGTGAACGGCTGCTTCGTCCTGGGGCTCGATGGTGACGGGCCGGAAGTGTTCGACGCGGTGGCCGACTTCGTCCAAGAGAGCGGCCAGTTCGACGTGCAGATCACGGTTCTGACGCCGTTTCCCGGCACACCGATGTATGACCGCTTCCTGGCCGATGGCCGACTATTGGAGCCCGAAGCCTGGGAGCGCTGCACCCTGTTCGACGTGAATTTCCGCCCGAAGCACATGTCGCCCGAGGTTCTGCAGCACAATCTCGTCGAGCTCGGCCGTCGCCTGTACACCGAGGACGAGCGGACCCGGCGTCGCAGCGCCTTCCACGAGCACCGGCGCCGCTACCTGCGAGAGACACGGACACGGAGGATCAGCGCATGACCACGGCCACCACCGCCAACACGACGCCCGCCAGCACCGGTTGGCGCACGTTCTTCCTCGTCGCGGCGCTCTATGACATCGTGTTGGGCGTCGGCTTTTTCTTCCTATTCGATCCGCTCTTTGCGGCACTCGGCATCGCGTTGCCGAACAACACCTCGTACATCCACCTGACCGCGGCCTTCGTGTTCGTGCAGGGCCTTGGCTATTGGCTGGTCTACAGCGACGCGCCCGCCAACCTCGGTATCGTCAAGCTGGGAATCGTGTACAAGACGATCTTCGCCGGCCTCGCGTTCTTCTACCTGGCCATCGGCCAGTTGATCCATCCCGCCTTCCTGATCTTCGCCGTGGCTGACCTCGCCTTCCTCGCCGGGTTCGTGATGTTCCTGCGCGAGACGAGCGAGCACCCCGTCGCGGCATGAGCGCCGTCCTGCGCCGCGCGACGCCCATCGAGCTCTCCGCCGACCGCCGGTTCGCGGGCCGCGTGCGCCGCCTGGCCGCCACGGCCGTCGTGGCGCTGGGCCTCATCTGGGCGCTGGCCGTCACCACCCTTGACGCGCCGCCCCTCGTGGGCCTGGCGCTGGCGGGAGGCTGGCTGCTCATGCCGACCATCCTGTTTGCAAGCCTCACCTGGCCCGTGGCGCGCTATGCCCTCGTCGTCCCCGCGTCTCTCGTCGGGCTTGCGCTGCTCGCGATCGGTTGGGCATGGCTTCCCGATGACCCGATCGCGGCTTCGGGCTGGCTGCTGATGACCGCAGGAATCCTCCTCGGCGGATGGATGGGCCTGTGGCTGTGGTATCGCCTTCTGCCGGTGCCACGCCAGCTCGATGACCCGTTTTCGCCAGCGCGGTTGTCGCTGATCGGCGTCCACGTGGCGCTCATCGTGATGGGGATCCTCCTGGCTGCGTTCCCGCTCCTGGGCTGACCGAGATGGCGGGAAACGTGGAGCCGGGTGGCCGGCCGCCCTCCCGTTGTGACTAATGCAGTCGTGGCGAGCATTAGGCGCGAAAGCGCGTCAGCAGCTGACTACTCGGAGCGTGAGGAAGCATGATCTGGCCCCCATCGGCCGGCTATTGCCCGGTAGCGCGGCGTATGACCCAACGCGGGTCGCCGTGGGGACACATGCCGTCCATACGGGCAATAGGCACAACCAGGATCCGCTCGGGGCCGGCCTGCACCAAGAGCCACACCTGGCCGTTTCACCCGGTAAAGGTATCGTCGAAGAAGTGGCGGATATCGGCTTCCCGATGGTTGTGCATTGCACCAGGTGATTGGATGCGCGCCGGAGCGCGGCAAACCTCGCCGATAGCTCCGCGGGCTGAAACGCAACTGATGGTGGTCAACGCCTGCGGTGCAGGGCGATCAGCAGGCCGATCGGCTCGCCGGCGGGATCATCGTCCGCGCTTGCCTGCTCGATGATCTCGGTGAGGCGCTGCTCGAGCTTCTCGATCTGCTCGGGTCGAAGACGGGGGCCGAGGCGCGACAGGGTGAGGACGGCGTCTGGACCGGCATCGGCCAGCTCGGCCCGGACCGCGTCAATCATGGCCAACTGACCAGTTGAGTCGGGCTCGAAGCTGAGTGCCCATGACTTGCGCGTCGCGCGATAGGGGAGTTCGCGCGCGCCGCGCCGGCCACGGCGCTCAGCCTCTCGCCTCAGAAACTCGGTCTTGATCAGCGTGCGCACGTGGTACAGGACGGTGGCGGGCTGCTGACCGAGCCGATCGGCAATCTCGCGATTCGTGAGTGCCTCGTCCAGGCAGAGGCGAAGAATCCGGAGGCGCAGGGGATGGGCGAGTGCGCGCGCCTCGGCTCGGGTGGCGGGTCGACGTTCGGACGGTATCGGTCTCATCGGCTCGTTGTTCATCATACTGGTTGACAGTTCTCAACCACTTGCGGCAGACTCCGACCGATGAAGGGTCTGCCGACAAACTTCTGGCGCCTGTGGGGCGCATCCGCGGTCTCGAATCTTGCCGATGGGATCTTCTTCATCGTCCTCCCGCTGCTGGCCGTCCGCCTGACCGATTCGCCGTTGCTCATCGCGGGCCTCGCACTTGTCTCACGACTGCCGTGGCTCATCTTCGTGCTCATCGCCGGCGCGCTTGCCGATCGCATGGACCGGCGACGCACCATGCGAAACGTGCAGCTCTTCCGCGTCGTGGCGGTCGGCGTCCTCGTTGTGCTGTCCCTCGTGGACGGGTTGTCGCTGCCGGTGCTGTACGTTGCGGCGCTCGCGCTCGGCGTGGCCGAGACCTTCTTTGACACCGCCGCCCAGTCCATCCTCCCGTCGATCGTCGGGAAGGAACAGCTTTCGTCCGCCAACGGCCGCCTGTATGGGGTCGAGCTGGTGGCGAACCAGTTTGTTGGCCCGCCATTGGGTGGCCTGCTCATCGTGGTCTCCCTGCCGCTCGCGCTGGGGAGCAGCGTCATCGGCTACGCTATCGCGGCGGTTGGCCTGTCGATCATCGTTGGCAATTTCAAGCCCGTGCGCACGGGGCCGCCGACCCGGCTGACGGCGGACATCGGCGAGGGGCTGCGCTACCTGTGGGACCGGCCCGTCCTGCGCACGTTGGCCATGATGGTCGGGGTCATGAATCTCGCCTCCGCGGCAACCCAGGCCATCTTCGTCCTCTTCGCCCTTGGGCCGATGGGGCTGAGCGAGCCCGAGTTTGGGGTGCTCAGCACCACCTTTGCGATCGGCAGCCTCGCCGGCTCATTCACGGCCGCGGCGCTCGAGCGTCGCTTCGGTCGCGTGCCGCTCCTGTTCGCGTGCGTCATCGTCACGGCTCTCGGCTTCGCCGTTCCGGCGTTCACCACGAACGTCTTCATCATCGGCGGCAGCTTCGCGATCACCGGCCTCTTCATCGTGGTCTGGAACGTGATCACCGTCTCGCTCCGTCAGCGGATCGTGCCCGATCATCTGCTGGGACGGCTCAACTCCGCGTATCGGCTGCTGGCGTGGGGAACGCAGCCGATCGGCGCGCTGGCCGGCGGCCTTGTCGGTCAGTTCATCGGCCTCCAGGCGGTATTTGTCATGGCCGGAGTCCTGGGACTGACGCTGCTGCTCACGCGCGCCGTCCTGACCGAGGATGCGTTGCGCGCCGCCGAGGCGGAGGGCGCGCCGACCGCCGCGGCGTAGAGGGCGGTCCATCACACATCGGTGAGGCGTGGAGGGCTCTGCTACGGTAAGACGCAATGTCCACGATCTCGATGCGCGCACAGCTCGCGGCGGCGTGGACGCTCTCGATGGTCGCTCGCGCCGCCTCGCGCGTGCTCAGCGTCCTGCCCATGGGCGATCGCGCCGAACGCTTCCTGTTGGAACGCACATGGAGCTCCGGGTCGGCAGCGATGCTCGACAGGTACCTCGTCGCCGGGTACCAGAACCCGAGGCTCAACCTCCAGAGCATCGCTCTCCGCCACGTCCTTGTATCGAGGCGGTTCGGAGCGGAGTTCGAATCGATCATGGACGAGGAAATTCGCTTTGCGATCGGCCTGAATGAGTCGCTCCGCGCCCGAGCTGCCGAGCTGGGCGTGAAGATGGGCTCGTATCGGAATCCCATCAAGCAGGCGGCGGTTCGGCGCGTCGATGCGGCCATCGCCGACCGCCAGATGCAGCTCGTCGATCGATGGCGCTCAACGCTCGAAGGCCGCTCTATCGAGCCGCTCGCTGTCCTCGAACTCGCGTGCGGGTCGGCAAACGACTATCGAGCCATCGCGGAGTCAGGATTGGCGCGCCACCTCGACTATATCGGCGTGGATCTGAGCGCCAAGAACGTGGCCAACGCGCGTCGGCGTTTTCCCGGAGCGAGTTTCGAGGTGGGAAACATCCTCGAACTGCCGTATCCGGACGGAGCCTTCGACGAGGTGATCGCCTCCGACATCTTCGAGCACCTCTCGCCCGAGGCCATGGAAGCTGCCCTGGAGGAGGCGATGCGCCTCGCGCGCCATGGCCTGATCCTGACCTTCTTCAACATGGCCGATGCCCCCGACCACGAGGTCCAGCGCCGGCGCGCCTACCACTGGAACCGGCTGAGCTGGCCACGCATCGAAGCGCGACTCCGCGAGTCCTTCGCGTCGGTCTCCGCCATCCCCATCGCGAGGCTGCTGCGTGATCGGTATGGATATGCTCACTCGTACAACCGGCATGCCTGGACGATCGTGGCCCGACGTGCGGCGCCGGCCGACTTGCCCTCAGCATGGGAGTCGCGTGTCCGTTCAAGCTGATCGGTCCAGGCGGGTCGCACGTTCGGCGGCGCAACCGGCGTTCCCTTCGCCTACGCCGCTGCCACGGTTCAAGTGGATGAGCTCATCGCCGGTGACCTGTCGCGCGGTC
>JACDHU010000050.1 GCA_013820865.1 Chloroflexota bacterium | reverse complement strand
CGCCCGCGCCGAGCTCGTCGAGCACGCTCTGGACCGCGGACTGCTGGCCGAGGAAGTCGGGATCCGCGGCATCCACGACCTCGAGCAGCAGGTCGGCGCGCATGACTTCTTCCAGCGTGGCCCGGAAGGCATCGACCAGGTCGTGTGGGAGCTTGTTGATGAAGCCCACCGTGTCGGTCATGACGACCTGCTGGCCGCCCGGCAGGTCAACCTGGCGGCTGGTTGGATCGAGCGTGGCGAACAGCATGTCGGCGGCGTAGACGTCGGCATCGGCCATGGCATTCAGCAGCGTGCTCTTGCCCGCGTTGGTGTACCCCACCAGCGCGATACTGGCGACTTCGTTTCGCTCCCGACGGCGGGTCGAGGTGGCCCGATGGCGCTCAACGCTGTCGAGCTCGGTGCGTACCTTCTTGATTTTCTCTCGGATGAGGCGGCGGTCGGTCTCCAGCTGGCTTTCACCTGGTCCGCGCGTCCCGATTCCCCCACCGGTGCGCGAGAGGTGGGTCCACATCCGGGTCAGACGCGGCAGGTGGTACTCGAGTGCCGCAAGCTCGACCTGGAGGCGCCCCTCCTTCGTCTTCGCATGGCGAGCAAAGATGTCGATGATGAGCGCGGACCGATCCAGTACCTTGCAGTCCAGCAGCTGCTCGAGGCTGCGCAACTGGTTCGGCGCAAGCTCGTCGTCCACGATCAGCACGTTGAAGTCGGTCGCCGCCTTTTCATCGAGCAGCTCGGCGGCGCGACCCTTGCCGAAATACCACACCGGGTCGGGTTCCGGCCGGCGCTGGGAGGCGCGACCCACCACGGTCGCCCCGGCCGTTTCCGCCAGGGCGCCCAACTCCGCGAGCGAACGCTCTACCGGCCACCGCCCGTCACGCGGGTCATCGAGCCCAATGAGGAAGGCTCGTTCATCTGGCGTCGTGAGATCAATCATGCCTATCCATGGTAACGGATCGGTACGAAAGTCCTGATGCGTGGCGTCGCCGGATCCGCCATACCACACCGCACAGGACTGATACCGGGGGCGCACCAAGGGTAATGGTGGAACACGCAAGCCCGAGTTTGGAGACGAAGACCTCGACAACGGCAGCGCTGACGCGCCGCCTGCTGATGGGCGTGCTCATCGCGGTCGCGGCATTCGCGATCACGCACCATTTGGGTCTGGCGGTCTTCGATGATGATGCGCTGGCGCTCATCGGTGGTGCGGTTGCGGCGCTCGGTACCGCCGCCGTGACCATGGGCCGCATCGTCTCGCCGCTGGTCGCGGTCCAGGCTGATCTCCAGGTTCGCTACGAAGCGGCGCTGGCGGATGCCCTGCGCGACCAGCTCACCGGGCTTGGCAATCATCGAGCGTTCCACGAGGAGCTTGATCGCCAGGTCGAGGCGGCGCAGCGATACGGCATGCCGCTGGCGCTTCTCCTCATCGACCTTGACGAGTTCAAGGCGGTCAACGACGGGGCTGGGCATGCTGGCGGCGATCGCATCCTGCGCGGATTCGGCAACCTCCTGGTCGGATCGTTGCGACGTCCGGATCGGGCATTTCGCGTCGGTGGCGACGAGTTTGCCGTGCTTCTGCCACACACCGACCTCGAGGGTGCGCGAGTTGTTGCCCGTCGTCTGCTGGCTCAGGCGCTCCAGCCCGCCCTGCGTGTCGAGGAGCTGGCGCCAGTCTCCTTCTCGGGTGGCATCTCCGCGCTGCCAGAGCTGGCCGTTGGGCGCACGCAGCTCTATTCGCAGGCAGACGCGGCGCTGTACGCCGCCAAGCGTGGCGGGCGCACCGACATCGTCGCCTTCGACCCTGCCATCGAAGCGTCCGATCCTGAAGAGCGCGGGGTGAATTCGGCGGCGATCGCCGAGGTCATCGCTCGCGGGCAGCTCCGACCGGTGTACCAGCCGATCGTTGCCCTGGCCAGCGGGCGGGTCATCGGTGTCGAAGGACTCATCCGGCCGGTGGCGCCGGCGCCGTTCGCGGACCCTGCCGCGCTGTTCGCTGCGGCCGAGGCAAGCGGTCGCCTGACGGCGCTGGACCTGGCCTGCATCGAGACCATCGTCGCGGGGGCGCGATCGCTCCCCGCCGATCAATTCCTGAGCCTGAACCTCTCGCCGCCCACCGTTGAGGCACCTGAGTTCAGCAGCGCGGCCCTTCTCTCCATCCTGGCGCGCCATGATTTCTCGCCGCAGCGCCTGGTGGTGGAGCTCACCGAGCAACAGGCGATCAATGATCCGAATGTCGTTCGATCGCGGCTCGACGCCTGCCGTCGCGCGGGCGTGCGATTCGCGGCCGATGACATCGGCGCCGGCAACGCGGGCCTCCGCCTGCTGGCGGAGATCAGCTTCGACGTGCTCAAGGTCGATCTCAGCCTCGTGCAGCGCAGCGCGGGTGGGGGCCTCTCAAGCGCGGTGCTGAGCTCGGTTGTCGAGTTGGCGACGCGTACCGGGGCTCTCGTGGTGGCCGAGGGCATCGAGTACGCATCCCAGCTTGGTCCGTTGACCGCGCTCGGAATCGAGGCGGGCCAGGGATACCACCTCGGGCGACCCGGACCGATCGAACAGGCTGTCCCCCTGGCAGAGCCAGCGGGGGTAGGCATGGCCGGCTGGCGGCAATCGATCGGTCTGCCCTCCGTCAGCTGAGCGCGGCCCGCAGGAGACGTTCGGCGTCGTGGACCAGGTCAGGGTCGTCGCCCGGGCGATCAGCCGCCGGCAGCCACATGATGCGTGGGTCGTGACGGAACCAGGTGAGCTGGCGCTTGGCGTACTGGCGCGTGCGCCGCGCCGTGACGTCAATTGCCTGGTCGAGGCTCCACTCCCCCGCCAGGTGGCGCGTCGCCTCGCGGTAGCCGTGGCCGCCCATTGGTCGAAGACTCGTCTCGAAGCCGGCGTCCAGCAGCGCACGTACCTCGTCGAGGAGGCCACCGGACTCGAACATCGCCCGCGCCCGTTGATCGATGCGACCGTAGATCACCTCCCGAGGGCGGCTGATCCCGATCATCGCCACCCGACCGGGATAGGGATCTGCGGCCCGAGTTGTTCCCCCATATCCGGCTTCGAGGCGCTCCAGCGCTCGAATCACGCGACGTGGATTGCGCAAATCGGTCCGCGCCGCCGCCATCGGGTCGATGTTGCGCAGGCGTGTCGCCATCGCGTCGAGCCCGCTGCGTTCGAGCTCGCCGGTGAGCCGGAAATGGACCTCCGACGACCATGCTTCGGGAGCGTACCGGTGACCGTCCAGTAGGGACCCGATGTACAGGCCCGTGCCGCCGACCAGCATCGGCAGCCGTCCGCGTCCGGCGATCTCTGGCAAAAGTTCGCGCGCGAGCTCGACCCATTGGGCGACCGTGAAACGTTCATGAGGATCCGCTACGTCGAGCAGGTGATGCGGCACCAAGCCGCGCGCGGTCATCGATGGCTTTGCCGTCCCGCAGTCCATGCCGCGGTAGACCTGGCGCGAATCCGCGACGATGATCTCGATCGGCAGGCGACCGGAGAGCGCCATGGCCAGGTCGCTCTTGCCGGTTGCCGTGGGTCCGACGATGCCGAGCAGAGGCGATGGTCCCGTCACACCTCGATGAGGCGCTGCACCTGCTCGATGGCGCTGGCGCGACCGGTCGCCGGCGAGGCGGTGATGACGACGGCATTCAGTGCAACCGGTCCCTCGGCGACGGTAAAGCGCGTGGGCAGGTGCCCGGTGAAGCGCGGGAGGACCGTTTCGAGGCTGAATCCGATGATCGAATCGCGTGGCCCGGTCATCCCGATGTCGCTGATATAGGCCGTGCCCTTCGGCAGGAGTCGTGCGTCGGCGGTGGGCACGTGGGTGTGCGTACCAACCACGCCCGAAACGCGTCCATCCAGGTACCAGCCCATGGCGTTCTTTTCGGACGTGATCTCGCAGTGGAAGTCCAGGATCCGAATCGGCGGCAGAGGCTCGGCGGCCTCGTCGAGCAGCTCATCGAGCTTGATGAATGGGGAGTCGAGCTGGTTCATGAAGACGCGGCCCATGGCGTTGATCACGGCTACTTCGTCACCGTCATCGGTGTGGTGGATGAGCCAGCCGCGCCCGGGAGCTGCGTCTGGATAGTTGATCGGGCGCAGGACCGGCCGATCGGTATTCAGATAGTCGTAGATCTCGCGCTTATCCCAGATGTGGTTGCCGCTGGTGATGACGTCGATCCCGCCGCCCAGCAGCTCCTCCGCCAGGCTGGGCGTGAGTCCCGCTCCGGCGGCCGTGTTCTCGCCATTGGCGATGACCATGTCGAGCTCGAGCTCACGACGCAGATCCGGCAGGGTCTGCATGACCGCCAGGCGGCCCGGCTTGCCGATGATGTCGCCGATGAGGCAAATGCGAAGCTCGCCCGTTGCCGTCGTCACCGCGCGTAGTCGACCGCACGCGTCTCGCGGATGACGGTCACCTTGATCTGCCCCGGATACTGGAGCTGTTCCTCGATCTTCTTCACGACGTCACGTGCCAGCCGGCTCGACGCGATGTCATCGATGTCCTCGGGCCGCACCAGGATGCGGATCTCACGTCCCGCTTGAATGGCGAAGCAGCGCTCGACGCCGGCAAAGCTGAGCGCGATCTGTTGAAGGTCGTCGAGGCGCTTGACGTAGTTGTCGAGATTCTCACCGCGGGCGCCGGGTCGGGAGGCGCTGATGGCATCGGCGATCTGGACGACGGTCGCCTCGACCGACTCTTGCTCGACTTCCTGGTGATGGGCCGCAATGGCGTTGCATACCACCGCGCTCACGCCGTAGCGCAACGCAATGTCGCCGCCGATGGCGGCGTGCGGCCCTTCCACCTCGTGGTCGACCGCCTTGCCGATATCGTGCAGGAGGCCGCCCTTCTTCGAATCGCTCACGTTGGCGCCGATCTCGGCCGCGAGCATGCCGGCCAGGCGCGCCGTCTCCACGACGTGGTCAAGCACGTTCTGGCCGTAGCTGGTGCGGTACTTGAGCCTGCCGATGAGCTTGATCAGCTCCGGGTGCAGTCCCGGGACGCCGGCGTCATAGGCGGCCTGCTCGCCGGCCTGACGCATGACGACCTCTATCTCGGACTGGCACTTCGCGACCGTCTCTTCGATGCGTCCGGGGTGGATGCGTCCGTCGCTGATGAGCTTCTCCAGCGCCATGCGCGCCACCTCGCGTCGCACGGGGTCGAATCCGGACAACACGACGGCCTCCGGCGTGTCGTCGATGATGAGATCAACGCCGGTGGCCTGCTCCAGGGCGCGGATGTTCCGGCCCTCGCGACCGATGATGCGGCCCTTCATCTCGTCGTTCGGCAGGTGAACGACGGTGACGGTCGCCTCCGACGTGTGGTCGGCGGCGATGCGCTGCATGACGGTGGTCAGGATGCGTCGCGCCTTGTCATCCCCTTCTTCGGTGGCGTGACGCTCGATCTCACGTACGCGGTGCTGCGCCTCGGCCTCCGCCTCGTCCACGATCCGGCCAATCAGCGATTCGCGCGCTTCGTTGACGGACAGACCCGACACGCGTTCCAGCTCGGTGAGCTGTCGCTGCTGGAGCTCGGCCAGTTGTGACTTCTCTGTTTCGAGGTCACGCACGCGATCCGCAAGGGCGGCGTCGCGCTCTTCGAGCGCGGCGATCTTTCGGTCGAGCGCCTCTTCACGGTCAAGCAGTCGCTGTTCGGTGCGCTGGAGCGTGGCGCGCTGCTCGCGCGCTTCCTCTTCCGCGGCCCGACGAAGATGGAGCGCCTCGTCCTTGCCCTCGAGGACGATCTCCTTCTGCTTGGTGCGTGCCTCGGCGACCAGGCGCTCGGCATAGTGCTCGGCGTGCTTGACGCCACTGGTCGCGACAATGCGACGGGCAACAAAACCGACGGCGATCCCGACGATGGCGGAGACCGCCGCCACGATGATGACGACGAGTTCAGGCATTGGCTCCCCCGTATGGTTGGAGCCCGGATGGGCGATGTCGCGCCCGTTGAGGCGGGCGCATCGGTCAGACGATCTAAGGGCAGCGAGTGTACCCCAACTCGGAGAGTTTGCCTCCGAGAGCGGTCAGGCCGAGAAGATGCGGCCGATGAGACGTACCTGGTCAAGGTCGCGCGGCAGCATGTCCTGGAGCATGATTCTTTGCGTGCCCTGCGCCTCCAGCGCGCGGACGCGTTCGTGCGCCTCGTCGGGCGTGCCCATGATCCATCGCTTTCGCCGTTCGGCCAGCCACGCCTCGCCGTTGGCATCGGACTGACCGATCGCGGCCAACAGATCCCCGACCCGCGTACGCAGGTCCTTCTCGCTCTCGGCCACCAGCACGCCGGTCATGGCGGAGTACACGACCTCATCCGGGTCACGGCCGATCGTCTCGCAGGCCGCACGCACGCGGCCGTATGCGGCCGGAACATCGTCGGGCGAGGCCGAGTTCAGGTTGAACTCATCACCGTAGCGAGCGACCAGGCGCGCCAAGCGCTCGAATCCCTTGCCGCCGAAGATGATGTGCGGATGGCGGCGACCTCCGCGCGCGACCTCCCCATGGCGCGAGGAACCGCGCACTTGCCAGTACGATCCGTCGTACGACCACCCGTCGGGTTCGGTCCACAGTCCGTGAAGGATGGCCATCTGCTCTTCGAGCATGTCATACCGCTCGTCAATCTCCGGGAAGGCGATGCCGAGCTGCGCGTGCTCATCGGCATTCCAGCCGGCCCCGAACCCGGCTTCTATGCGTCCACTCGCCATCTCGTCGACGGTCTGGATCACTTTCGCGAGGTTGCCCGGAACGCGAAACGTGACGGGCGAGACCAGGACTCCCAGTCGGATGGTGGTCGTCTCGCGCGCGAGGCCGGCAAGCGTGGCCCAGGCATCGGTCGTGGGCAGACCGGATTCGCCGGGAAAGCTGGAGTAGTGGTCGGAACGGAAGAATGCCTCGATGCCCGCATCCTCGGCGGCGCGAGCGAGGGCCAGGATCTCTTCATAGCTGAGCCCCTGCTGGGGCTCGGTCATCAGCGCGTATCGCATCCCGCAAGCCTAGACCGATTCATCTCGCAGGGTCGAACGAACTGTCTCCGGGTCGAATCCGCGTCGAACGAGGTACATGCCGATGCGTTGCAGCGCCTTTCGCTCTTCAGGGATCGGACGTCCGCGGAGATGTCGCTCGAGTGCCTCGCGGGCGCGCTCCCGCTCGGTCCCTGGCAATGCAACGTCCTCGGGCCTACGTTCCGGCGCCGCGTGCTCATCACGATAAGCCTCGATCACATCGTGCGGCACTCCATGCTGCCGCAGCTCGAATTCGATCATCCGTCTGCCACGGGGGCCATGACGATCGCGCTGTTCGCCCCACCAACGCGCGAAGGCCGCATCGTCGAGATATCCGAGCTCGACCAGGCGCTCTGCCGCCGATCCGACCACGTCGTCGGCCGCACCGGCGCGACGCAACCGGCGCTCAAGCTCCCAGCGGGTGCGCGGTCGGGTCGCCAAGAAGCGCAGTGCGATCTCGATCGCTGCAGGCGTGTCGGGCGGCTCGGCGGGATCCCGGCGTGCGCGACGGTCCGCCATCGGTCGTGACGTCTACTTGGCCTCGCTGATGCCTTCGACCCCGATCTCGATGCTCGCGACCTTGCCACGGATCTCATCGTCGATTTTGCTGGCGATCTCGGGATTCTGCTTGAGGAACTCCCGCGCGTTCTCGCGGCCCTGGCCAAGGCGCACGTCGCCGTAGTTGAACCAGGCGCCTGTCCGCGACAGAATGCCCGCCGCGATGCCCACGTCGAGCAGTCCGCCTTCGACGCTGATGCCCTCGTTGTACATGATGTCGAACTCGGCGACCCGAAACGGGCTGGCGACCTTGTTCTTGACGACCTTGACGCGCGTGCGAGAGCCGACGGCATCGGTCCCGGTCTTGAGCGTCTCGATGCGCCGGATGTCCATGCGAACGCTGGCGTAGAACTTCAACGCCTTGCCACCGGGCGTGGTCTCCGGACTGCCGAACATGACGCCGATCTTCTCGCGCAACTGGTTGGTGAAGATGAGTGCTGTCTGGCTGCGGTTGATGGCGCCGGTCAGCTTGCGCAGGGCCTGGCTCATAAGACGCGCCTGGAGGCCCACGAAGGCGTCGCCCATGTCGCCCTCGATCTCGGCACGAGGCACGAGTGCGGCAACCGAGTCGATGATGACGACGTCGACGCCGCCCGAGCGGATGAGCGTCTCCGCGATCTCGAGCGCCTGCTCGCCCGTGTCGGGCTGGCTGACGAGCAGCTCGTCGACATCGACGCCCACATTCTTGGCATAGCCCGGATCAAGCGCGTGCTCCGCGTCGATGAAGGCCACGACGCCGCCATTGCGCTGCGCATTGGCAGCCACGTGATAGCAGAGCGTCGTCTTGCCGCTCGACTCCGGGCCGTAGATCTCGGTGATTCGGCCGCGCGGCACCCCGCCCACGCCAAGGGCCAGGTCCAGCGCGACCGACCCGGTCGATACCGCCGGAACGTTCTGCGCGACTCGGTCGCCGAGACGCATGATCGCGCCTCGACCGAACTGCTTTTCGATCTGAAGAATGGCAGCATCGACGGCGCGACCTCGCTCGCCATTTCCGTCTTTGGTTCCGTTCTTAGCCGCTGGGCTCTGGGCTACCGCCACCGCTGCTTCCATGTCAGGTACCGCTCCTTGTTCGTATGTGCGCCCCGGTGGCTTCAGCTCACCCCTCGTCCTGAGGGTTCGGGTCTTGGGGCTCTGGTTCGCGTTCCTTGCGCTTTGGCTTGATCAGCTCGACAGGCCGCGTCGGCGGTTGATAGCTTGGTACGACCGGCCCGGTCGCGCCTGCTGCACCGATGGAACCGGGCTGGTTCTTCGGGGCCTTCTCCTTCGCCTTGCGCTTCGGCTCCTTCTTGGGTCGATCTCGGCCCTTTGCCATCGCTCGAACCTCCGAATGCGTGAGCCGGTCGAGCTGCGCCCATCATGCGCGACAGCCACTTACCGGCCGCTTACTCGGCGCTTACTGCTGCGCCGATCCGATGCCACGATTCTACGCTTCGCGTCGTGACAGCTCGTGCGACGCGTTCATGCATTCTACACCCGTGTCATACAGTGTCATACGAGCGGTTCCCACTCAGACGCTCTGACGCGCCGACATATCGACGAATCGTGGCTACGCAGGCACCTCAGGCCAGAAATCGACGATCAATCGGAGGTCGAGGATCGCACGAAGGCGGTGAGTACGCGCTGGTGGAGGTCCGAGAACGAACCGTC
>JACDHU010000279.1 GCA_013820865.1 Chloroflexota bacterium | reverse complement strand
AGAAGGACCAGGTGGGCGACGAGACGCACCCGCACATCCACGTGACGCGCACCCGTCGACCCGACGGCAGCGAGCAGGTCGAGATCCGCACCGATCCGATCCCGCGGTCCGAGCCCTGATCCCTGAGCCCTGATCCCCGAGCCCTGATCCCCGGGGCCAGGCCGCGATGCTCAGCGGCTGCGGCTCTCGCCGGGACGGCTGTCCTTGTGCTGGACACGAACGCGCTTGTTGCGCTCCAGCTCGCGCCCGTGACTGTTGGCGAGCGCCCGAGCCGCCGCGATGTTCGGCATGAGCAGATGGCCCTCGGTGTCATCTGTGGCATCCGACGGCCCCGATGACGTTTCTTCGACCTGATCGTCCGCCGCGTGCTTGTCAGCCATGATCGTTACTCCGTGCTCGGACCCACAGCGGCATCTCCGCTCCGATCCGACTTCTACGGTCAGAGAGTGACGGGTCGCCCCTTTCGTCGTCAACACCCAACCGGACACCAACCCTGTCAACCAACCGACACCTCAAACACCGGCTGAACTCAGCGCGGGAGATGCGGGACGAGCACTCGCCGTCCCCCTTCGGTGACGACGCTCTCGACGGCAACTCCGTACGCGTGCCGGACGACATCGGGCTGAAGCACCTCGTCGGGGGGTCCGTCCGCGATGATGCGCCCCATATCCAGGACGACGACCCGCGGTGCCCACATGCTCGCGAGGACAAGGTCATGAAGCACCACGACCACGGTCACTCCACGGAGCTGGTGGAGCCGCGAGACGCGGGAGAGCAGCCATGTGGCATGCGCGACGTCCAGGTGCGTCGTCGGCTCATCCATGAGAAGGAGCTTCGGCTCCTGGGCGAGCGCAAGGGCGACGAGCACGCGCTGGCGTTCACCTCCCGACAGCTCGGATACCGGTCTATCCGCCAGTTCCTCAGCATCGGCGTCTCGAAGGGCGTCAGCGACGGCTCGCTGGTCGTCGGCCTTCCAGCCGAACCACCGTCCCGCATGCGGGGTGCGGCCCATGGCCACGACCTCCGAGACCCGAAAACCAGCGGGCAGCTCCAGCGACTGTGGCAGGACGGCCACCGATCGCGCGATCTCGGCTCGCGGCCAACCCTGCATGGGACGGCCGTACAGCTCAACGCTTCCGGCAGTCGGTCGAATCGTGCCGGCCATGACCCCGAGCAACGTGGTCTTGCCGCTGCCGTTCGCCCCAAGGAGCGCCACCATCTCACCACCGTGGAGCTCGAGGTCAACCCGATCGAGGACGCGCCGCATTCCGGCAGCGCCGCGATAGCCGGCCTCTACCGCACGGAGGCGGACGACCGACTCGCTCACCGACCGACTCGCACGCCGACAACGCTGCGTCGCAGCAGCCACAGGAAGAACGGTGCGCCGATGAGGGCGGTGACGACGCCCACCGGGATGCCGCCGGCCAGGCGTGCTCCGAGGTCGGCCAACACCAGCAGCCCTGCGCCGTACAGCAGGCTGGCCGGCAGCAGCAGCCGGTGGTCAGGCCCGATGGCAAGGCGCACCAGGTGTGGCACGACGAGTCCGACGAAGCCGATCGTGCCCGAGATGGCGACACCCGCCGAGGTGGAGAGCGCCGCCAGACCGGTGAGAATGCGCTTCTCGCGCTCGACGTCCACGCCCAGATGAGCGGCCTGCGCTTCGCCGAGCAGGAGTGCGTTGAGGCGTCGCCAGCGAAGCAGGAGCAACGAGAAGCTGATCACGATGAGGGGCGCCGCGAAGGCGACTCGCGGCCACGACGCGCCAGCGAGCGATCCGAGCAGCCAGCTGATGACCGCCGCGAGGCGCTCACCCGAGTTGAAGATCAGCAGCGCGACGCCGGCCGACAGGAGTGACGACACCGCGTAGCCGGCCAACAGCAGCGTCACGACCGGAGTGCCGCCCCGTCCTCGAGCGATGAGGAACACCACCAGCACGGTGACCAGCCCTCCGGCGAACGCGAAGAGCTGGACCAGGCCGATCCCAAGCCAGCCCACCGACGCGACCGGAACCAACAGCAGCGCCGTGACGGCCCCCAGGGACGCTCCGGCCGCTGGGCCGATGATGTACGGGTCGGCCATCGGGTTGCGCAGCAGAGCCTGGAAGACCGTGCCGGCACAGGCGAGGCCGGCGCCGACGACCATGCCGGCCACGATGCGCGGGAGTCGCAACTCCCACACGATCGTCTCGGTCGAAGCGGGCCAGGTGACCGGCCCGATCCCGGTCAGTTGGTACAGCAGGATCGCAACGGCATCGCCGATGCTGATGCCGCTGGTGCCGGAGACGAGCGCCGCGCCTGCGGCGATCACGAGGAGCGCGGTGCCGCCACCCAACACCAAGGTCGTTCGACCCGGTGACGGGCCGAACGCGATTGGCCGGGCGACGGTCGTGGCGCTCATGCGGATTACTCGAAGCTGTCCGGATGGATCGCGCGCGCCAGGGCCTCGAGGCCATCGACGATCCTTGGGCCCGGACGCGTGGTGACTATGTCGTCGAGGTACGGGATCACCGCACCGTCGCGAACGGCGGACAGGTCAGCCCACCCGGCGCGAGCGCGGACCGCCTCGAGCGCGGCTTCGGAATCACTCAACGATGGGTCGTAGGACGCCGTGCCGAGCAGGATCAGCTCCGGGTCAGCGGCGACCAGGTCCTCGGCACCGATCACGCCCTGCGCGTCCCCGGTCAGCGGCGTCGCCCCCGCCAGGTCAAGCAACGAAGCAAGGAAGGAATCCTCCCCGGCCGTATACGTCGTTCCCTCGGAGTGGAACACCTCGTACAGGGTCAGAGGCCGCTCCACGCCTTCGACCGCCGCGACGACGTCGGCCACGCGGCCCTCCATGCCGTCCACCAGCTCGGCGGCCTCCGACCGCCGATCGAGCGCGGCCCCGATCAGTTCGATATCGGCATAGACC
>JACDHU010000278.1 GCA_013820865.1 Chloroflexota bacterium | reverse complement strand
CCGGTTGGCGCGTAGCCGGTCGAGGTCTTCACGAAATCGGCGCCCGCGGCCTCGACCAGGCGGGATCCGCGCTCCTTCTCGTCATCGGTCAGGTAGGCGTTCTCGAGGATGACCTTGACCAGGGCGCCGGCCTCGTGCGCGACCTGCACCACCGCGGCGATGTCGTCGGCCACATCCTGGTCGCGACCCGAACGCAGCGCGCCGATCGGGATCACCATGTCCAGCTCGATGGCACCGTTCGCGAGGGCGTCGCGCGCCTCGAAGACCTTCGTCGCGGTGGTCGAAGAGCCATGCGGAAAGCCGATGACGGTGCCCACCGCAACCTCGGTCCCGTCCAGGATCGCGGTTGCGCGCTTCACGTCGGCGGGCCGGACGCAGACCGACGCGACGTCGTACTCGGCGGCGAGGCGGCAGCCGGCCTCGATGAACGCGTCGTCGAGCTCCGGCTTGAGCAGGGAATGGTCGATGGTCTTGGCGAGCTGGCGCTCGCTGACGGTCTCGACGGTATAGGTCGGGGTCGTGGTGGTCATGGAACTCACTTGATGTACGGACGCAGGATGTCGCGGGCGATGAGGAAACCGCGCTTCACGAGCTCGTCGCTGCCCTCAAAATCACGGTCCTCGTGCTCGATGATGATGTCGCCGTCGTAGCCGGCCCTCCACAGTGCGGCGAAGATCCGGCCCCAGTCGGCCTCGCCCAGACCCGGCAGTCGCGGTACCTGCCAACCGATACCCCCAGACAGCGTCCCGCGTTCATATAGGCCGTCGCGATTGATCTCGACGTCCTTGGCCTGCACGTGGAGGATGTGCGGGCCGAACTCGCGAATGAAACGCTCCTGGTCGATCTGAAGCCACACGAGGTGTGACGGGTCGTAGTTGAGGCCGATGGTGTCGCCCCACTCGGCGATGATGCGGCGCCAGACGTACGGCGACCAGGCGATGTTGTTGCCGGCCGGCCACTCATCGTGGCTGAAGATCATGGGGCAGTTCTCGATGGTGATCTTGACGCCGTTCTCGCCGGCATGCGCCACGATCTCCGGCCAGATCTCCAGCGCCCGGTCCCAGTTGGCGTCCACGTGCTTCGTGGAATCGCCGCCCATGAAGGTGTTGAAGAACGGCACCTTCATTTTCGCGGCCGCGGCGATGACCATCTTCATGTGCGCGATGGCCGCCCCGCGGACCTCGGCGTCGGGATGCATCGGATTGGGGTAGTAGCCCAGGCCGGAGATGGTGAGCCCATGGGAAGCGACTTCGTCCACGATCTCGCTCGCGCGGGATTCCGACAGGTCGGCGACGTCGATGTGGCTCGTGCCGGCGTAGCGCCTGCCCGTCCCCGTGGTCTGCGGCCAGCAGGCGATCTCGAGGCTCTCGAAGCCGTTGGTGCCGGCCCATTCGGCCACCTCGCCAAGCGGGGTGTCCGGAAACGGGGCGGTCAGGAAGCCGAGCTTCATGTTCGTGCGGGTTCCTCCATGTGCATGGCTGGCGTTGCGGTGCGCTCGACCGCGGTCCATCGGCCCTCACGGGCGCTTGTCGCCACAGCATCACCGACGAGCATCTCGTCGTGACCATCGGCGAACGTCGGGTAGACCGGACGCTCGCTCGGTGCGCCGTGGCCGACATCGGCGTAAATGGCACTGAACAGCGCGCGGAATGTATCGGCAAAGCCCTCGACGTGTCCGGCGGGAAGGAAGGCGGCGTCCCGCGCAAGGGGTGCCATCAGGGCCGGGTTGCGTATGAGGATCTCGTTGGCGGCATCGCGGTGCCCGGTCCACAGCTGGTCAGGCTGCTCGGAATCCCACGCCACCGCGGCGCTGGAGCCGTCGATCTCGTACTCGAGCGAGTTCTTGCGACCGGCGCTGAGCTGGCTGATGGCGACCGATCCGCGGGCACCGTTCTCGAAGCGCAGCAGGATGGTGGCGACGTCCTCGGTCCCGATCTCGCGCTCGGAGGTCTCCGCGGCGCGCTCGGTGGAAAAGGTCTCGACCGGGCCGGTCGGCTCACGGCGAATCGGAATGAAGGTCGCGAGGTCGGCCATGACCTCGGTAATGCGCAATCCGGTCATGAACGTGATGAGGTCGAGCCAGTGCGAGCCGATATCTCCCACGGCGCGCAGCGAACCGCCGAGTCCGGGCACCAGTCGCCAGTTCCAATCGGTCTCGAGCATGAGCCAATCCTGGAAGTAGTGGCCGCTCACCAGGCGAACGTCACCGACACCGCCGGCGGCGATGAGCTCGTGCACGTGCTGGTTCAGCGGATAGAAGCGGATGTTGAAGTTGACGGCATTGATCCGTCCACTGTCGGCGGCAAGACGAACCAGCTCCCCCGACTGCTCGGACGTCATGGCCAACGGCTTCTCGCACACGACGTGGCGGCCGGCGGCCAGGATCTGGCTGACCTGCGCATGATGGAGATGGTTCGGCGACGTGACGTGGACCACCTCGACGCGCTCGTCCGCAAGCAGGTCCGACAGGCTGGCATAGGCTGTCGGCAGACCGATGCGCTCGGCGCTGGCCGCGCCTCGCTCCGGCGTGGAGCCAAGGAGGCCGTGCACGTGGACACCCATCCGACGCAGGGCCTCGATATGAACCGTACCGATGAAGCCGCTGCCAACGACGGCGGCCCCGATCTCGCTTGGCCGCTTCACGCCACACCACGATCTGGTATGTCTAGATGTCTAGACAGGTGGCAAACGGGCTGCTCGGGCCAGACGCGGGGGAATTGCACGCGCTCATAGTACTTTGGCCCGTCAAGTGCAAAAGTTCCGGACGGCGGACACGACGCCTCCGCGGCCGGCGGGTTCCGGTGTCAGCGGATATATCACTACTGCTATATCGCTTGACAGGAGGGCTAGCCGGTAGTGGCCGGATGATCGCCAAAGCCGGCAGCAGGTGACGGCCGATCAGAGTCACCCGACC
>JACDHU010000277.1 GCA_013820865.1 Chloroflexota bacterium | reverse complement strand
TCAGGAAGCTGATCGAGGAGAAGATATGACCGATCCCATTCGCACCGCCATCGAGGGTGCCAGCGCCTACCTGACCGAGCACCCCGACGAAGCGCGCTACACCGACTCGCTCGCCACCGCTCGCGTGGTGGATGGGCTGCACGTTCGCGTCGACGGACCAAATGGCGAACGCCTCGAGACCGATATGCCCGGCGCGGTTGGCGGGGCAGGATCGGCTCCGAGCCCAGGATGGTTCCTGCGTGCCGCCGTAGCGGCGTGCGTCACTTCCCTGGCCACCATGCGGGCCGCTCAGCTGGGCATGACGGGCTTCACGTGCGAGGTGGAGGTCGATTCAGAGTCGGATGACCGCGGCATTTTGGGCCTCGACTCATCCGTGCCGGGCGGACCGCTCTCGATGCGCATCGGCTTTCGCATGTCTGCGGACGACGTGAGGCTGGATCGTCTGGAAGAGGTCGCTGTCTGGGCTGTCGAGCATTGCCCGATCTCGGATGCGGTCCGCCGCGCGGTTCCCGTGCACGTCGAGGTGAGCGACGGGTGAGTCAGCGGCCTATTTCAGCGCCGGCCGCCGGCCATTCGCACAGCTTCAGGCAGCCGGCGGAGGCGCCACATGGCGCCGATGCCGATCAGCGGACCCAGCGCCAGGACGCCGAATGCGACCGCCCATGACGTGCGATCACCGGGATCCAGCAGGCCAACGCCAACGATCGTGACGCCGGTCAGCAGGAAGCCTGCCGCCGTCTGAAGGGCCAGTGCGGACCCGGCGGTCCCGGGCGGGGAGAGCTCGCTGACCGCGGTCGAGAACTGTGCGGAGTCAGCGACGACGGTGATGCCCCAGATCACGACAACCGCCAGCAGGACGACGGTCGGAGCGCCGAACAGCAGGCCGGCGACGATCGCACTGGTTCCGGAAAGCGCCATGGCGGCGATCGTGAGCGTGGTGCGGCCGAGCCGATCGGCCAGCGCACCCGCGCCGACGCAGCCGACGGCGCCTGCCGCCACGACGAGGAATGCGACGGCGCTCGATCCCTGTGCCGAGACGTCGCCGCTCAGCGCCAGGCTGGCCGCGAGGAAGGCGGGCACCCAGGTCCACATGGCGTACAGCTCCCACATGTGACCGAGATAGCCGATGTTCGCCAGCCGGACCGATGGCTGGCTGAGCGCCGCGCGGGCCATGCGCAGACTGAGCCGGGCCGCCGGCACCGAGAGCGGTCCCTCGTGCACGCTTCGCCATGCCAGCGTGGCGGCCACCACGCCTGATGCGCTGGCGGCGAGGACGACGATGCGCCAATCAACGCCGACCACGGTGCCGGCTGCCCGCAGGGCGTGGGGGAGCGCGGAGCCCAGCGTGATCGCGCCGATGAGCACGCCGACCGCCAGCCCTCGGTCCCGACCGAACCAGCCGGCGAGCACTTTCATGGCGACCGGGTAGACCGCGGCGATGCCCGCTCCCGACAGAGCTCGCAGCGGCAGGGCGGATACGACGTCCGTGGCCAGCAGGGCGAAGGCCGCGTTGGCTGCGGCCGCCAGGAGCGCACCGCCGGCAATGAGCCGATGCGCCGGGATGACATCCGCCGCTCCCGTGAAGGCGATCACGAGTGCTCCCGCGGCAAAGCCCAGCTGCACCGCAACGGTGAGCAGCGCTGTCTCGAGCCTGCTGATCTCCCACTCCGCGGCGATCTGCGGAGCAACGGATGCGGCGCTGAACCAGGGCACCAGGGCAAGCAGCACCGCCACCGACAGCAGGGTCAGCTGGCGCCATCGACCGGATGCTTCAGCCGACATCAGTCGCCCTCAGCGAGAAACGACTCCACCAGATCGTCATAACCGCGGAATGAACTGCGCACCGTGTGGCCGCAGTCAGGATCGGTCGCCAGGCGTGCACCCTGGATGCCATCGGCAACGAGCTGCGTCGAGGCCAGTGGCACGACCTGGTCCTGCTCACCGGCCAACACCAACACGGGCACGTCGATCTCGTCCAGCCGATCGGTGGCGAATGAGCTCGGGTCGAGCGTCGCCTTGAGTTCGCCCATGAACCGTTCCGGCGTCGCGGGCCGCGGCTGGAGTCGGGCGGCGGTTGCGAACGAGCCGGCCTCTCCCTCGGGCGCGGCCTTCATGAGCTGGGCCATGCTTGCGAAGAAGGCGCCCCAGTCGCCGGCCTCCGCCAGGGAGATCCATCGGCCCATGCGCTCCGCCATCGGAGAATCCGGAGGGGTCTCGGAGGCTACCGATGCCAGCACCAGCCGCTCGACCAGGTCCGGATGATCGACGGCCAGCCACAGGCTGATCCGGCCACCTCCTGACTCTGCCTCGATCGCGACCGGCCCCAGGTTCAACGCGCGGAGCACCGTCGCCACGCCATCGGCGATGACGCGCGGATGCATGATCCGTTCGGCGTCGGATGAGTCGTCGGGAAGCGGCCGGCCCAGGATCGTGACGGGTCGTGCCGTCGTGCGGCGCTGCCATCGGCGCACCAGCACCTGCTCCGTGCCGGTCAGCGGGCGCATCCCGGTCTCGACCCCACCCAGCACGACCAGCGGCGTGCCCGAACCGCCGTCCATGCGGTATGCCTCCAGCACGCCTCCGGGAATTGGATGTCGATCGGTCGTCATCGGCGACCATCGTGCCAGATGCGTGACGGGGTCATCCCCAGATCGAGCGTCCGCCCAGGGTCTGCAATGCGCCTGAAGAGCTCGGCGGCGCCCTCAACGGACGAGCGCTCGCACCAGGCCTCGTGGCATCAGACGATATATCACTATCGATATACCGGCTGACAGCGCGCGGACGGACGCTCGACCCGCACGGTCTTGCATGACATTCTCTCCGGTCCCCGTGCTTCGGGGTACTCGGTCCGCAAGGCCCGCACCCGCTACCATCGGTGTCATGGCCTCCATCACCCGCGATGACGTCGAGCACGTCGCCCAT
>JACDHU010000049.1 GCA_013820865.1 Chloroflexota bacterium | reverse complement strand
GCCATCGACGCCATCGCCATCGGCGTGAACGGGCAGGACCTCGACGCGATTGCCCGGCATCGAATCGAGGCCGAGGGGGTCGAGCCCTACAGTCACGGGCTGGGTCACGGCATCGGTCTGGAAACACACGAGGCGCCTTCGTTGCGGAAGTCGAAGCCGTACACGCTGGAGGGGGGAATGGTCTTCAGCGTCGAGCCGGGAATCTACCTACCTGGCGTCACCGGCATCCGTATCGAGGACATCGTCGCGCTCGAGGAGTTCGGCCCGCGGCTGCTCACCACCTCACCGCGGGAGCCGATGTTCATTGCGTGAGTTGGGCCCGCGCGCCGCGTGAGCTCGGATGCCTCCGCTCAATAGTTATATCACTATTGATATAACGGTTGAGCGAACTGCGGAGCGACCCCGCCAGCCACCGGCAGCCGCAGCGTATCCTGTGGCGCGCAGCGCATCGGCCAAGGAAAGAGGAGCAACGATTGATCAGCACCGGCGACGTCAAGAAGGGCGTCATCATCGAGCTCGACGGGCAGCTCATGAAGGTTCTCGACTGGAGTCACATCAAGGTGGCTCGCGGCTCCGCGCAGGTTCGGATGAAGCTTCAGAACGTGCGCAAGGGCGACATCGTGGAGCGAACCTTTCAGGCGGGCACCCGCTGGCCGCGGGCGCGCGTGGAGCAACGCCGCGTGCAGTACCTCTACGCCGATGGGGACGCGTACCACTTCATGGACAGCGAAACGTACGACCAGTTCGTCGTCCGCGCGGCCATGCTCGGGGATGACGCCCTCTACCTCGTCGAGAACACCGAGGTTTCGGTCAGCTCGCACGAGGACGAGATCTTGGGCGTCGACCTGCCGGTGAGCGTCGACATGACGGTCACACAGACCGATCCGGGCTTTGCCGGTGATACCGCCACCGGCGCCAAGAAGGCCGCGACGCTCCAGACAGGCTTGGTCGTTCAGGTTCCACTCTTCGTCAACGAGGGCGATGTCCTGCGGGTCGACACCCGCACCGGCGAGTACGTCACCCGGGTCCAGTAGCCATGCGCGAGCGTTCGAGCCATGGCTGAGCAGCGATCACTGTGGGAGCAGCCGACGGAGCCATCCGCCGAGCCCGTACGAGCGACGCCGCGCATCCTGCGCGTCACGGATCTCAATCGGCGAGTTCGGAGCCTGCTTGACGCCGATGCGATTCTCTCCGACATCTGGGTAGAGGGCGAGATCAGCCAGCCGTCCTTCCCACCATCAGGACACTGCTTCTTCACGTTGAAGGACGCGAACAGCCAGGTGCGCGCCGCGCTGTTCCGGGAGGAGCTGGCCCGTGCGCCGGTGCGCCCCGTGCACGGCATGAACGTCATCATTCACGGGCGGGTGCGGGCCTACGAGCCGCAGGGCGTGTATCAGCTCTATGTGGATTCGTTGACGCCCGCCGGCGCTGGCGACCTTCACGCGCGGTATGAGGCGCTCCGAACAGAGTTGGCTGCCACCGGGATCTTCGAGGAGGCTCGTAAGCGGCCGATCCCGCGCTGGCCGCGGCGCATCGGCGTCGTTACGTCGCCCGTGGGTGCCGTGTGGCGCGACATCACCAATGTCCTGCGCCGCCGATACCCGCTGGCCGAGCTGATCCTGTCGCCGACCATCGTGCAGGGCACGACCGCGGCGCCCGCCATCGTGCGTGCCCTCCAGCGCCTATATGCGCAACCTGCCTTGGACACGATCATATTGGCGCGCGGCGGCGGATCGCTCGAGGACCTGTGGTGCTTCAACGATGAGCGCGTGGTCCGCGCCGTGGCCGATGCGCCGGTGCCGATCATCGTCGGCGTGGGCCACGAATCGGACATCACGCTGGCCGACTTCGCGGCCGATCTGCGCGCACCGACGCCGAGCGCCGCCGCCGAGCTCGCGACGCCCGATACGGCTCAGCTTGCGACGATCATCGGCCGGCTGCGCGAGCGGGCTTCGAACGCCCTCGCCGGGTGGGCGACCGATCGCCGCGGGTTCGTTGACGCCGAGGAGCGTGCTCTCGCGCGCCTGGCGCCCGATATCGGCGCCGCCCGTCAGCGCGCTGCCGACCTGATCGACCGGGGAGCGCGTGCGGTGGGAGATCGGCTCGAGCGACGCCGCGCGCTCCTGAGCGCGACCGGTGAGGCGTTGCGAACGCTTTCGCCAGCCGCCACGCTCGAACGGGGGTACGCGGTGGCGCGCACGACCGACGGACGCATTGTCCTCGACGCCTCATCGGTCACGGTCGGAGCTGCACTGCGTGTGACCGTGGCGCGCGGTACCGTTGAGACCCGCGTCGAGCAAACGAACGATGAAGGCACCGAGGAGCTTCTGGCATGACCGATGACATTGCCCTGCGCGAACTGAGCGACGACGACCTCGTCAAGCGACCATTCGACGAGCTGGTCGTGGCCCTTCAGCAGACGGTGCACAAGCTCGAGGCCGGCAACGTAGGCCTGGAGGAGAGCATCACGCTCTACAAGGACGGCCTGCGCCTGCATGCCGCGTGCGATGCGCGCCTGCGCGAAGCCGAGCTGACCATCACCGAGCTTGGCCGCCGCGGTGTGACCGGAGCCGAGCCCGAGGAGTAAGGCTTGGCACGCGCCGTGCGCCATCGGTGACCATGACTGACAGCATCGGACGGCGTCGCTGGGCGATCGCCGAAGGCTACATTCCCGGCGAGGGCACCGGCCCCGAGCCCGCCATGACCAGCCACGAGACCGCCTGCCTTCTCAACTCCGGCGACGTCGACGCGCACGTCGAGATCACGATCTACTTCGAGGATAGGGCTCGGGTCGGGCCCTATCGTGTCACGGTTCCAGCGGGCCGCACGCTCCACCAGCGCTTCAACGATCTGACCGATCCGGAGCCGGTTCCGCGGGACACTCCGTACGCGAGCGTTCTGATTTCCGACGTCCCGATCGTCGTGCAGCACACGCGACTCGACTCTCGCCAGGCTGAGAATGCGCTGCTCTCCACGATGGCGTTCCCTGGCGACTCGTGATGATCGGGTTGCGCCACGTGGCGTGGCATGACCGCCCGCCCAACCGTCTAAAGGCGTGCTGACCGCATCGGTCATATACTTCCGTCCGAATTCATGAGGGCATCTCCACCTTGACTCTGCTCGACACGATCCGCGAGCCGGCTCAGATCCACGGCATGACGCCAGAGCAGCTCGATACGCTGGCCACGGAGCTTCGCGAGAAGATGATCCGCACCGTCCAGCAGACCGGCGGGCACCTGGCCAGCTCGCTCGGCGCGGTTGAGCTCACCCTGGCGCTCCACCGCGTGATGGACTCGCCACGCGACCGGATCGTGTGGGATACCGGACACCAGGCGTACGCGCACAAGCTGCTGACAGGCCGTGGGGATCGGTTCGATACGCTGCGCCAGGTTGGTGGCATTGGTGGCTTCCCTCGGCGATCCGAGAGTGAACACGACGTCTTCGACGGCGGTCACGCGGGCACAGGCGTGAGCATCGGGGTCGGCCTGGCGGCGGCCCGCGCCCTAAAGGCCAGGTCCGATCCGGCAAGGCGCCAGCGGATCGCGGTCTGCCTGGGCGACGCCGCGCTCGGATCCGGGCTGACAATGGAGGCGCTCAATCACCTCGGTCACGTGAAGTATCCGTTGCTCATCGTGCTCAACGACAACGAGATGAGCATAAGTCCATCGGTCGGCGGGCTCTCGACGCGCCTCAACAAGTTGCGCCTGTCGCGCGCCTACCAGGAGACGAAGTCGGTCACGCAGCGCGCGCTGCCGCGCGTGCCCGTCATCGGCAAGCCGGCCTTCGATGTGCTGGCATGGGCTAAGGAAGGCTTCAAGCGCAGTTGGGCGAAGGTCGGTTTCTTCGAGGACATGGGACTCACCTACATCGGCGTCCTCGATGGTCACAACCTTCGCGAGCTGGAGGAGAGTTTCGAGGCCGCGTTCCAGCTGGGGACGCCCGTGCTGGTCCACGTCAAGACGATCAAGGGCAAGGGATACGCGCCCGCCGAGGAGGACTCGATGAGTTTCCACGGTGCCAGCCTGCCACCCATCGACCTGTGCGTGATCGATCCGACCGAGGAGCCACTTCCGCCCGAGGCGGAGCTGAAGCGCAAGCCGAAGACGTACACGCAGACATTCGTCGAGGAGCTCATTCACCTGGGCGAGACGGACCGGCGCATCACGGCCATCACGGCCGGCATGCCGACCGGGACTGGCCTGTCACGATTCGCGGACCACTTTCCCGCGCGCTTCCACGATGTCGGGATTGCCGAGCAGCACGCCGTGACCATGGCCGCCGGACTTGGCCTGGCCGGGATGCGTCCCGTGGTCGTCCTGTACTCGACCTTCGGCCAGCGCGCCCTGGACGGGCTCGTCCATGACGTGTGCCAGAACAACGTGCCCGTGCTCATTGGATTGGACCGATCCGGGCTCGTTGGCGAGGACGGTACCAGCCACCAGGGCATGTTCATGCTGTCGGCCATGCGCTCGCTCCCAAACCTGGCGATCGGTTCGCCGAAGGACGAGCAGGAGCTGCGCGACCTGGTTGCCACGTCGGTGGCGCATGACGGACCGATGGTGCTCCTCTACCCGCGCGACGTCGGCGAGGATCTGCCGGATCACGACGGCGTGCCGCTGGAGATCGGCCGCGGGGAGGTGCTCCGATCGGGGGAGGATCTGCTCATGATCGGCTTCGGGCCGATCGTGCAGCGCCTGCTGTCGGTCGCGTCAGACCTCGAGGCCGATGGACTGACCGCCACCGTCATCAACGCGCGTTGGGCGAAGCCCTTGGACGAAGCGCTGATCAGTGAGCACGCCGCGGGCAAGCGCCTGGTGGTGACGGCCGAGGAGTCCGCCGCGCTCGGTGGATTCGGCGACGGTGTGCTGGACGCGCTCAACCGTGCCGGCGTGCACGTCCCGCTGCACAAGGTCACCCTCGCCGAAGGATTCGTTCATCACGGCGCCGTCGACGACCTGCGGCGCCTCCAGGGTATCGATGCGCCCGGCATGCTTGTCCAGGTGCGTGCGGCGTTAAGCGTCCCCGCGCGGGCCAAGCGACGCGCTCGCTCGAAGGCCCCCGCCGCATAACCTGTGCGCATCCGGCTGGACCAGTTGCTCACCGAACGCGGTCTCGTCCGCAGCCGTGCCGAGGCACAGGCGCTCATCCATGCCGGCGCGGTGGATCTCGACGGCAATCGACGGCTGAAGCCGGGTCAGCTGGTTGCGCAGGACGCATCGGTCTCTCTGGTGGAGAAGCCGCGCTGGGCGAGTCGGGCCGGGGCAAAGCTGGAGCACGCGCTCGATGCCTTTGGAGTTGATCCGGCCGGGTGGGCGACGCTGGATGCAGGAGCGTCGACCGGCGGGTTCACCGATGTGCTGCTCGCTCGGGGGGTGCGGATCGTGTACGCCGTGGATGTCGGACGCGCCCAGCTCATCCAACGGCTGCGCGAGGACCCGCGCGTGGTGAGCATGGAGCGCACGAACCTGCGCGAGCTTCGCGAACTTCCCGAACGGATCGACCTCGTCACGCTGGACCTCAGCTTTATCGGCCTTGGCCTGGTGCTGCCCGCCGTCCGTTCGTTGCTGGCCGATGATGGCCGCGTCATTGCCCTCGTCAAGCCGCAGTTCGAGGCCGGTCGCGACGACGTGCCGCGCGGCGGGGTCGTGGTTGATCCGCTGGTGCACGAGCGGGTTGTGCGCGAGGTAACGCTCGCGGCTGAGGCGGTTGGCCTGTATGCGTGGGGTACGGATCGGTCGCCGATCACGGGAAGTGACGGCAATGTCGAGTTCCTGCTTCATCTGCGGACAGCTCCCCGCGACCCGACGCGAGTGATGCTGTGAGTCGCAGACATGTCGCCGGAGCATACGGATGTAGCACGCGCGTATTACGATCTGCGTGATGAAGCGCAGAGCAGTCGCAACGGCCGAGCAGCTTGGCATCGGCTTCGAGGGGCTGGAGGTCGTTGAGCCTCCCACGCCCGAGCCGTCGCCGGACACGATGCGCCAGATCGTCAGCCTGCGCATGCCCGATGCCCTCCTGGCCCGCGTCGAGGAGGTCGCCTCATCGCGCGGTGTGTCGCCATCCGGCCTGATGCGCGCGCTGATCGCCGCCGGCTTGGACCGTTCGTATGCGGCCGTCACGACGCCGAACGACACCGCCACCGAGCTGGCCGAGCTGCGACGCAGCGTGGAGCGGCTGGCCATCGGCCTCGAGCAGCGCGCGGCCGAAGCCGAATGAAGCGCATCGGCTTCGTCTGGAATCCGTACAGCGATCGCGCCCCGGGACTCCTCGAGCGTGGACGCGCGTGGTGCGAAGCCCACGGCGTCGAAGCCTGGGATGCCTCCGGTGATGCGCGCGAACGCATCGAGTCCGAGCTGCCGACCACGGACCTCGTCTGCGTGCTCGGTGGTGACGGCACGTTCCTGCGCACGGCGCGGGCCGTCGGCGGCTCCGGCGTTCCGGCGCTGGGTATCAACCTCGGGCGGGTCGGCTTCCTGGCAAAGGTCGAGTCGGACGGCCTGGAGGCAGCGCTCGAGCAGGTGGTTGCCGGCGACTATGGCGTCGAGAATCGGTTTCGGATCGCGGCGCGCCTTGTTCGCGGCAGCGGGAGCGTCGAAGAGCACGAGTGCCTCAACGAGGTCGTGGTCGCCCGTGGCAGTCGCGTGCGCATGATCCAGGTCGAGGTCGAGGTCTCCGGCTCGCACCTGGCCACCTATGTCGCCGATGCGGTCGTCGTTGCGACGCCGACCGGGTCGACCGCCTATAGCTTCAGCGCCGGCGGCTCGATCCTGGACCCCCGCCTGCGCAACATGATCATCACGCCGGTCGCGGCCTATCTCTCGCCGCTGCACAGCGTCGTGGCCGGTGAGGATCACGTCGTGCACCTCACGCTGCGGGACGTACACGACGGGGCATTCGTCAGCCTGGACGGCCAGGCCGACGTGCCGATGGCGATCGGCGATCGGGTGGAGGTTCGTGCGCTACCGGAGCCGCTGCGCATGATCGAGCTGGCCGGCAGCACGCCGTTCTACGACTTGCTGCGCACCAAGGCCTCGCTCCTGCCGTACTAGGTCGATACTGCACGCATGGCACTGCGGGAGCTGACAGTCCAAAATTTTGCCGTGGTCGAGTCCGTCCGGCTCACCATGGCGCCCGGGTTCACGGTGCTCACCGGCGAGACCGGTGCGGGTAAGTCGCTGGTGGTTGACGCGGTGGCGCTGATCCTGGGCGCTCGCGCCAGCACCGACCAGGTTCGCTCCGGGACCGATGCGTCTCGCGTCGAGGCCATCTTCGACGCCCCGCTGGCCGCTGACGACGACCCCTTGGCCGATCTTGTCGCGGCGGGGGATGGGACCCTCATCGTCCACCGCGAGGTGTCGGCCGACGGCCGATCCGTGGCACGCGTCAATGATCGGGCGGTGACGATCGGCGGTCTGGCCGCGCTCGGCGCGCGCCTCGGCGAGATCCACGGTCAGCACGACCAGCAGCGACTGTTCGAGCCGGCACGGCAGCGCGAGCTGCTCGATGGATTCGGCGGCCACGAGCGCGCCGTCGACGCGGTGGCGACGGCCCATCGCGACTGGCGCGCGACGGCGGCGGCAGCGACCGAGCTTCTGACCGATGCCCACGAGTTGGCACGGCGCACCGAGCTGCTCCGCCACCAGGTCGAAGAGATCTCCGGTGCGCGCCTTACCGTCGGGGAGGATGTCGAGCTCGAGGCGCAGCTTCGTGCCGCGCAGCACGCCGAAATCATCGCGGTGGCGGCATCCGAGGCGGTGGCTGCGCTCCGCGATGATGGCGGCGCCCGAGACGCACTCAGCGCGGTCGAGCGCAGCCTGGCGACCGCCGCCCAGCATGACGAGCGTTTCGTTTCGCTGGCGGACCGGATCGCGCTACTTTCGGCTGAGGTATCGGAGCTCGCTCGTGATGTGGAAGCCGCCTCCGATGGCGTGGACCTTGATGCCGCGAGCCGCGCATCCGCCGAGGAGCGGTTGTCCCTGTTGTATGACCTGCGTCGCAAGTACGGCGACTCGCTCGAGGCCGTCATCGCCTTCGGCGAGTCGTCGGGCGCGGAGCTGGAGCGGCTCGAGAACCAGGAGGGCGAGCGTGATCGGCTCCGACAGCTTGAACAGCACAGGCGCTCGGCGTTGGAGGCGGCCGGACAGGCGCTGAGCACTGCGAGGCAAGATGCCGCGGGCCGGTTGGTCGCGGCGGTCAACGCCGAGCTGCCGCCGCTCGGGCTGCCAGCCAACGCGTTTGGGGTCGACGTCGAACCCACCGAGATTTCCACCAACGGGGCCGATCGCGTCACGTTCACCTTCGCCCCGAACCCGGGCGAGCCGCCGCGACCGCTGGGCAGGATTGCGTCCGGTGGAGAGTCCAGCCGAATGTCGCTGGCCCTGAAGGTCGTGCTTGCCGCCAGCGATGAGACGCCGTTGCTCATCTTCGACGAGATCGATGCCGGCGTGGGCGGACGCAACGCATCATCGCTGGGACAGCGGCTTCGAGCGCTGAGCGCGCACCACCAGGTGCTGTGTGTCACTCACCTGCCGCAGGTGGCCGCGCATGCCGACGCGCATCTCGTCGTCGGGAAGCGCGCGGTCGACGGCCGAACCACGACCGTCGTACGCCTCCTGCTACCCGACGAGCGTTCGGCCGAGCTTGCGGCCATGCTCGCCGGTGAAAGCGCCGGAGACGAGGCGCATGCGGCGGCCGAGACGCTCTTGCGGTCGGCTGACTCCCTGCAGCAATGAACGACGCCATGGACAACCCCGGAACGGACCCGGACCCGGCACTGGCGGAGGCCGTTCGGTCTTTCCTGATCGAGCTGCGGGTCGAACGCGGGCTCTCGCCACTGACAATATCGGCCTACCGGCGCGATCTGGCGCAGTTTGCGGAGCAGGCGGGCACACGATGGACCGATGACCCCCAGCCGCTCATCGACTTCGTCGCCGCGCTGCAACGAACGGGTGCGAAAGGCAGCACCCAGGCCCGCAAGAGCGCGGCGGTGCGCAGCTTCTACGCGTTCGCCCTGCGCGAGGGCCACGCGACGCGCGACGTGCCCGCCCTCATCGACGCGCCACGGCCCGGCACGTACCTTCCCGACGTACTCGCGCCCGAGGATGTCGTGCGCATCCTGGACGCGCCGCCGCCAGATGAGCCGATCGGGATACGAGACCGAGCCATCCTCGAGCTGTTGTATGCCTGCGGCCTGCGAGTCAGCGAGCTCGTGGGCCTCGATACCGACCGCGTGGACATGGCGAATCAGCAGGTGCGGGTGATCGGCAAGGGCAACAAGGAGCGGCGCGTGCCGATGGGGGACGAGGCGCGCGAGCGCCTGCATCGGTACCGC
>JACDHU010000048.1 GCA_013820865.1 Chloroflexota bacterium | reverse complement strand
CGGACGCCTCGGTACCCGATCGCCCAGGCCGAAACGATCGTGGACGTCCCGGGCTGGCCCACCCTATTCGCCGCCTTTCGCTCCGGGCCGGCGATCATGGTCAGCTCGCACCTGGGCAACTTCGAGCCGTTCGGCATTCTGCTTGCCCGGCATGGCCTGAGTCCGCTGGCACCGATCGAGAGAATCGACCCGCCCGAGCTGTTCGAGTTCCTGGCGGCGCGCCGGGGCGGCGGTAGCCACGAGCTCGTGCCGCTCGAGCGGGCGCTGCGGCCCGTCGTGGCGCGCCTTCGCGCGGGCGGTCTCGTCGCGATCATCGGGGATCGTGACCTCGCCGGGGATGGACAGCCGGTGATGTTCTTCGGCCATCCAACAACCGTTCCCACCGGTCCGGCCGCCCTTGCCATCGCGCACGGTGCGGCGCTTGTCGTCGGACGTTGCCTGCGCACCGGCCCGGATCGGTTCCGAGTCGACGCCGAACTTGTTGATCTGCCCGCCAGCGGCAAGCGACGCGAGGACATCGCCGCGCTGACCACCTCGATCGCGCGGCACATCGAAAGCGATATCGCGAACGCGCCGGAACAATGGTGGGGAGCCTTTCAGCCATTCTGGCCCGATCTCGGACGCGACACGGCGCAGCGCGGATGACCGCGGTCAGTGTCGGGCGGCGCGGAGCAGGGCCGCGCGCCGGTGGCGATCGCGGGCGCGCGGACATGCACATCCACTCGCTCTACTCCGATGGCACCGCATCGGTCGTGCAGATCCTCGATCACGTCGAACGCCACACCACGCTCGATGTCATCGCCATCACCGATCACGAACGCATCGATGGCGCGCTCCTAGCGGGGCAACATCACGCCGCGGGCGACTACGGCTTCGACCTCGTGGTGGGCGAAGAGATCACCACCCGACGCGGACACGTGCTGGCATTGTTCATCAGCGAGCGCATCCGCCCCTTGAGGCCGCTGGACGAGACCCTGCGCGCCATTCACGCCCAGGGTGGCATCGCCATCGCCGCCCATCCGCTGGCCCCGATCCCGCTCAGTGTCAGCGGCCGCAGCCTGCGACAGGTGCACCATGACGCGCGCGACGGCGTAAGATTCGACGCCCTTGAATTGTTCAATCCGAGCCATGCCGGGCGAACACGGCAGGGTGCCCGGATCGCGCTCAACGAAGCGGAGCTTCACCTCCCCGGCGTCGGTAACTCGGATGCCCATGTCGCCGAAGGCATCGGCAGCGGATTCACCACCTTCGCGGGACACACCGCATTCGATTATCAAGCGTCCGTCCTTGCCGCCGACGTGACGGCCGAGGGCGAGTATTGGTCGACGGCGCACAACGTCGACGTCTACCGCCGACAACTGCACGCCAAGCTCCGTCACCTGTGGCACACGGTCACGCCAGGGTCCGACGACTGGCGCTGATCCGTCGATCCTTCATACTCGGGCGCGTGCCAGATTCAGCTTCCGCGAGCCCTCCGTCCGCAACGGTTCGGGCTGACCGGCGCCCACTTAAGATCGGGATCGTCAGCCCGTATGGCTACCCGCATCCGGGTGGCGTCAACGAACACGTGCGATTCACCTACGAGGCGATGAGCCGCATGGGCCACGACGTGTGGATCATCACCTCCAAGTACGGCCGGCAGCGGGAGAGCGAGGGGCACATCATCCGCCTCGGAACCGGCTGGGCGGCGCCGGCCAATGGCAGCGTCGGGCGCGTGACGCTCGGCCTTCGCTTCAAGCACCAGGCGCGCGAAGTGCTCCAGGCGCATCGGTTCGACATCCTCCACTTCCACGAGCCATTCGTGCCGTTCCTGTCACCGACGGTGCTGGATGCATCGGACACCGTGAACATCGCCACCTTCCACGCCTTCGGCGGCTTCTCTCCGTCCTACTGGGTCGGCAGGCGATTCGCCGGCAGGCTGCCGGGGCTGCTCCACGGACGGATCGCCGTCTCCGGTGCCGCGCGGCATTTCATCAGCACCTACTTCCCCGGCGAGTACCGAATCATCCCGAACGGCGTTGACCTCGACCGATTCACCGATGCCGAGCCGTACGAGGAGCTGCGCGACGGGAAGACCCTCAATATCCTGTTCGTCGGACGGCTCGAGGAACGAAAGGGCTTCATCCACCTGCTCAAGGCATATCACCGATTGCGGAAGCGCAAGGTGGACGCGCGGCTGCTGGTCGTGGGAGCGGGACCAAAGATGCGCGAGTATCGCCGCTACGTGGGCCTGCGCGGCATCCGGGACGTCGAGTTCCTGGGGCGCGTCAGCGATAAGGAGAAGGTCCGCTACTTCGCGTCGGCCGATATCTACTGCGCGCCGAACACCGGCCAGGAGTCCTTCGGCATCGTCCTGCTGGAAGCGATGGCCGCCGGCGTGCCCATCATCGCGAGCGACATTCACGGCTTCAAGCGCGTCGTCGAGCGCAACGTCCAGGGCCTGCTGGTCGAGCCGCGCAATCCGCGAGCCCTGGCCGCGGCGCTCTACGCACTGGCGCGCGACCCGGATCTGCGCCACGAGATGGGCGACGCGGGTCGCGCCCGTGCCCCCGAGTTCAGCTGGGACCGCGTCACCGAACGGATCGTCGACTACTACTACGAAACGCGGGAACGGGTCGCCGCCGAACGGGGCTGACACCGTTGGGTGGGTATCTGGCCGAGCCGAGGACACGACGAGGCGAGCGAACCACGACGAGACGACATGGCCCACTCAGCCGTCAGGCGAGTGGCTTGCGGTACGCAGTGAACGTCTTGTCCGGAATGAAGCCCAGGGACTCGTACAGTGCGGTCGCGCCGGTCGGACTGTCGGTGTCGACCCCCAGCGAGGCAGAGGTGAAGCCCGCCTCACGCGCGGCAACCAACGAGCCAGCCAGCAGCGCGCGGGCCAACCCCCGACGGCGCCAGGGTCGCCGCACCGAAACCTCGGAAACGTAGACGCGAGAGCGTCCGTGCTTTTCGTTCTCCTCGGTCGGGACCGTTGTCACCACGGCGCCGGCGACCTGGTCGCCTGACCATCCGATGCGCCACAGGCTCGGGTCGGCGTTGTCAGGATCGCCGATGAAGCGTTCCCAGTCCGGCTCCGTCCATTCGGCCTCGCCCCAATGGTCGCGGAACGCCTCCGCCTCGGCTTCCCAGATCGCGCGATAGTGCTCTCGCATGACCGATCGCAGCTCGATGCCGTCGGGCATGGGCGGCGCCTCGACCCCATCCAGCACCGGCGCGACCATCTCGTAGAAGTATCGGACCGGCTCGTAGCCGGCACCGGTCAGGAGCGCCGTGTTGCCCGGATCGGCGTCGATCCCCTCGGAGGAGAGCCATTTCGGCACCACCTCGCCATGATCGGCGGCTATCTCGCGCAGCCGCGCCTCGTTGTGGCGCAGCATGGCCGCGCCGATCCCCTTCCGACGCCAATCCGGATGCACGAAGCCGAAGCACTCGTACGAGCGCCCGCCGTCAACGAGCTCGGACCAGAAGACACGGGAGTAGGCGACCAGCGTGCCACCGACCTCTGCCAGCAGGATGTCACGTGCGGGATCGCAGTTGACCAAGGTCGCGTAGTTCAGGTCGAACTGCTCGATCGTTGCGACCTCCTCGATCCCGTCCGCCTCGTGCACCGCGGTATACACGCGCAACATCGACGGGTGGTCATCCTTGCCGCGGTAGAGCCGAAAGCCCAATCCCACCAATGGCGGCACGGAAAGCTGAACCCGCATCATCGGTCATCCTCCATCGGCTTGCGAAAGGCGGTATAGCGTTCATGGATCTTGAACCCGGCGGCCTCGTACAGGCCGAGGGCGCCCGTCGGATTGTCGCCATCGACCCCGAGCGCCGCGCTGGTCATGCCGCGCTCGTGCAGGAGCAGCAGGGAGCGAGTGATCAACCCGCGCGCCAGGCCACGCCGACAGCACCCCACAGCCGGTACTCGCGGAACTCACCATCACGGGTATCGACCCACTCCTGTCCGGCGACGCCGACGACCACGCCATCGAGCTCGGCCAGCACGACGTCGCGCGCCGCGTCGAAGTGCTCGGAGCGTCGTGCGTACCATGCCGCCTCACCTTCGACGGAGCGACGTTCCTGGATCCCATCGGCGGCGTATTGGGCATTCAGGAGCCTGACGATCTCGCCCAGGTCCTTCTCGCCGGCGTACGGGCGGATCGACAGGCCAGCGGGCGCGTTCATCAGCCGACCTCCATCTGCTTGCGCCATGCGGTGGATCGCTCGGTCACCGTGAAGCCGGCCGACTCGTACAGGCCCAGCGCGCCCGATGGGTTGTCGGCGTCCACGCCCAGTGCGGCCGTCCCCATGCCGCGCTCACGCAGCAGGTGAAGGGAGCGTGCGATGAGGGCACGGGCCAGCCCCCGTCGGCGCCATGCCCGGCGCGTGAACACACTGTCGAGCCATGCGCGCCGAATCCCAAGCTCTGCGTTCTCCTCCGGGTAGATGGCGTTGAGCACCGCGCCGGCAATATCGTCGCCCTCGAACGCGACGATGAACAGGGACGGATCGAACTCGGGCGACTCGACCCAGCGCCGGAAGCTCGCCTCCGATGGATCGTGCCCGCCCCAGTGGTCCGCGAAAGCTTCGTGGTCCGCCTGCCAGATGGCCCAGCCGTCATCGGGCCCAACCGGGCGGATGTCGAGCCCGTCGGACAGCTCGGGGGCGTCAGGGAGCTGCGCACCAAGCGGGCGCTCCATGTCAAAGAACCAGCGCACCGGGGCAAAGCCATGCCGCTCGGCGAGCAACGGGCCTGCGACGCTGCGCTCGTTCGTGCCGAGCCCGAACACCTTGGGCCGATCCGTCGCATGCGTGG
The DNA here is from genome assembly GCA_013820865.1 of Chloroflexota bacterium. Taxonomy (GTDB): domain Bacteria; phylum Chloroflexota; class Limnocylindria; order QHBO01; family QHBO01; genus JACDBZ01. The sequence continues at coordinate 4,529 of JACDHU010000048.1, read as the reverse complement.
CCGCCAGCTCGCGCATGCGCCGGATGTTGTCAGCCAACAGCGCTCCGCCGATTCCCCGGCGCCGATGCGCAGGCACGACGTACCCACGGCTTCGGTAGTCGCGAACGCCGTCGGTCGCGTCGACCCAGTCGCACCAGGTCACCGCCACCGGTGCTCCGTCGATCTCGACCAGGCGCAGATCACGAGTCGGATCGAACTGCTCCGACGGATGGCGCAGCCACGCATCAATCTCGGGCACGCTCATCCTTGCGGGGACGCCGTCAGCAGTCCAGTCCGCATTCTGAATCCGTGCGATCTCGACGTGATCGGCCTCTCCGGCATACGGCCGGATAACGAGGTCGAGATTTCCGGCCGCACGAGCGGCCGCATCGGTCTTCATGACAGGTCTCCGTGGAAGTGATGTCTTTCGTCAAGGACATAGTCGGGTCCCAAACCCCGAACGTGCTCCAGGACGTGCCGCCCGGCCGCTGAGCTGACGTGAATGTGCTCCGACAAGGACAGATCAGCCGGTTGAAACCCGGCTGTGTCCTTCGGCGTGCACACCAAAGACGCGGCCACTGCTCAGCCCACCCGCTTGAGCTTGCCGGTGCGCTTGGCATAGCGCTCCGCGATGCCGAAGACATACACGCCGAGCGGAATGAGCACCACGCCCATCAGCACCAGCGGCCATACGTTATGGAGCAGCTCGGTGACCGGCGTGCCGTCGATGAGGCCACCCCGGATGCCCTCGAGCACGTACGTGCCGGGGCTGAACTGCGAAATGAACTGCATCCACTCCGGCAGGACATCGGTGCTGTAGTAGACGCCGCTGAACAGCAGGATGACCGACTGGATCAGGAACACCATCTGATCACCGCGCTCGACGTACAACAGCGGCAGGATGGCGGCCATCATGCCGACGCCGACGAAGCTCAGTGAACCGAGCAGGAGGAACGTGCCGGCCGTCACGAAGTTGCCCCCGGTGAACTCCAGGTTGAAGAACAGCATCATGACCACAAGGATGATCACCATCTGGATCAACGCGTACGTCACCGCAAACACGGTCGACCCCACCAGCTGGGTGTAACGCCGCACCGGCGCCATGAACGTGTACTCCAGGGTCCCCTCCCAGCGCTCCCAGGTCACCGTCTCGCCGATGAAGCCGAAGACGATCGACAGGAAGTTCCAGAAGATGGTGCCGATCACCAGCACCTGGAGCAGGCCGGGATCATCCTGGGCAACGCCGATGAAGGCCACCGCCAACGCGGCCGCCAGCGAATACACGAGCCAGGCGACCTCCCAGCCCCAGTAGCGCCTTGTCAGGTTGAAGTTGCGCTCGACGAAGGCGAAGCTCGCCCGCAGCTCGCGCGTTGCCATTGACATGTCCGTGATCTCTTCTCTCAGTCTCTGTGTTGGACCAATGGACCGGCCCGGCCCCCTATCGGGCTCGGGCCGGCCGCATCGTCGGCTCGTTGGCCAACCGGCTGCCGAAGCGCACCAGCTGGACACCGATCCAGTGCCGCACGTGGCGGCGACCGGGTCCGCGTCGCGGGAGGCGGGCCGCACGGCGCAGCGACGTTTCCCGCCCCTGAATCAACAGGCGCTGGACGCTCCGGGTCTGCAAGCTCTGCACGGTTCTCTACCTCCTTTCTTGTTCATTACTCGTCGTCTTCGTTGTCGTTGTCGCCGATGTCCTCGTCGAGGCTCTTGCCGGTGAACGTCATGAACACGCTCTCCAGCGAGGGCTCCGCCCCGTGGTCCCGCGCGACCATCGACTTCAGCTCATCCGGCGTCCCCTCCGCCACCAGCCGTCCGTCATTGATCAGTGCGATGCGATCGCACAGCCGATCCGCCTCCGCCAGATCGTGCGTGGTCAGCACGATCGTCGCGTCATGCGTATCGCGCACCTCCTCGACGAAGGCCTGCACGTCGAGCTTCGAGCGCGGGTCGAGCCCCGTCGTCGGTTCGTCCAGCAGGAGGACCGTCGGGCTCGTCAGCAGCGCCCGCGCGATCGCGACCTTCTGCTGCATGCCCCGGCTCATCTGCTCGACCGGCCGGCTCAGGCGCTTTTCGCCGATCCCCAAGCGCGCGAGGATGCGGATCGCCTCCGCCCGTGCCTCCTTCGCGTCGAGGCCGTAGAGCCGGGCCGCATAGGCCAGGTTCTCGTGCGGTGACAGCTTCTTGAAGAAGGCGGCGTCCACGCTCACGCGGTTGATGAGCCGTTTCACGGCCATCTCCTCGCGCTCGATGTCGTGGCCGAGGACGGCGACTCGCCCGGCCTCGAGCGTCAGCAGCGTGCTGACCAGCCGGATAAGCGTGCTCTTCCCCGATCCGTTCGCGCCCAGGATCCCGTAGATCTCGCCGCGACGAATCGATATGCTCACGTCATTCACCGCGATGACCGCCTTCTTCTTGCGGCCGACCACGAATCGCTTTGTGGCGTGCTCGATGAGCAGCGCCGGCTGCTCGCCCGGAGGCGGCGGGCCGACGCGGCGCAGCGGCTCCGCTGACGTGACCGGCATCGGTGCAATCTTCGGTTCGTTCATGACCTCGATCATCGTTTCGTGTCCCGTGTGTGGTTGCTGCTTCGTGGCCGGACATCAAAGAGAGCCGCGACCGTTGTCGTTCGGTCCGCGGCTCCTGGTCTGCCCTCGGGAGGGCAACAAAAAACCGTGGACCTGATCCGGCCCACGGCTCGTGGCTGGTTGCGTCGGCGGACTTACCGCCGGTGCTCCACCTCGAGCGAGGACACAGATCTCCCGTCGAACTCGACGCCAATGGGCGCGAGCCGCGGTGCGTTGATGGCGCACTTGAGGAGATTCATTGCCGTCAGATCGCTCCTTGCTTCACTGATCCTGTCCCCGAACACCCCGGGCAGCGTCGGCCGCGGTCGGTGGTGCCGGCGGAGTCTACGACCGCCATTCGGGACGTGTCAAGCAATCTACGTCGTTTGTCTCGGGTTGCGATACGACGGGCCCGCCTGCGCTCCGGACGTCGGGTGATCTATCGTGTGGCCCACCTGAGCAGGAGCACCCGAGCCGTGCAGATCAACCGTGGACTCGTCTTCTGGGGCGTGGCCCTTATCACCGCGGGCGCCGTGGCATCACGTTCAGTCACAACCTCGACGAGGCTGGCCTTACGCGCCAGGGCGATACCTGGACCGGCGGCGGCGGTCCACCCGCTGTGACCCTCGACGTGGATGGCAACGCCGCGAGCTTCACCTTCAATCCCGACGGAGGCTGCATATGACCCGGCGCCTGTACCGATCACGCACCGACACCGTCTTCAGCGGCGTCGCGGCCGGTGTGGCAACGTACCTGAATGCCGATCCCGCCCTCGTGCGGATCGCCTGGGCCATCCTCGTCCCGCTCACCGGCGGCGTGGCACTGGTCGCCTACATCGTTGCATCCTTCGTCGTGCAACAAGCCCCCGCGGCCGGTGCGGCGGCAAACCCTGCCGATGCGCCGGCAGAACCTGCCGAGGCGCCGAAACCGACGGTGTCCGACGGGCGTGCCGGCATGATCGTCGGCATCGGCCTGGTCCTGCTCGGCCTGTGGTTTCTGGTCCGGCCAGCCCTTCCCGCCATCGATTGGAACCTCGTCTGGCCGCTCGTCATCGTGGCCATCGGCGGCCTGATCCTGGTGCGCTCGATGAATCGTGGCGACCGCTGACGGCGGGGCACTTCAGATTAGAGGCGCCGACGCTCCCACCACGAACGGCCGGCAACCGAGAAGACCATCGCGGCACCGGCCACGAGCACGCCGAAGACGGCCTTCGCGCCGTTGACACTGATCAGCTCGCCCCGATCCCCGCTCGGTGGATCGGGGAACTGGAAGGCAAAGTTCCAGGGCGGCAGAGCGCGCGCGGCGTTGATGTACCAGTCCGGCATCGGCAATGCGGACCCCAAGGGGAAGATGATGAGCCCGACCACCGCGGCCAACGCCAGGTACCCGATCGCCAGCTCACGCCATGCAGGACGGCGCAGGAGCTCGTCGACGAGGTACGCAATTGCGATCATGGCGAACACGACCGCCGTCATGTAGTGGTAGGCGAACGACGCTCGCTCGATGCGAGTCCACGGCACGATCTGGAAGGCGAACGCGGCAACGACCAGGACCAGTGCCATTGATCGGCGCTTCCAGGCCAGGACGGCGGCCACCACGATGGCCGGGATGCCTGCCCACAGCAGGATCGGGTTGCCGCCGTTGTAGATGACGGCGATCTGATCCGCGTCATACGAGCCGTTGAAGAACCAGGTGGGCTTGAGCGCGAGCGGCCAGCTCCACCACGGGGAGGCGCTGTCGTGGCCCGCGGTGAGGTTGTAGTGGTAGGAGTACATCTGCGCGTGGAGCTCATCGAGCGACCAGCCGTAACCAGGCCCGCCCCCCACCGCCCACCCGTGTCCGAGCTGGAGATACGGAATATACGTCAGCGCATACACGGTGAGGGGAATGACGATCAGGCACGCGCCGACCCACGACCAGGTGAAGCCGCCGAGCTCGCCAGGCCGATACCAGCGCGCGTCCGATACGGGGTCCAGCAGTGAGCGC
>JACDHU010000047.1 GCA_013820865.1 Chloroflexota bacterium | reverse complement strand
GGGCCCCTCTTTGTCGTAGCGGGTCAGCGTGGGTCAGCCACCGGGCCGGCCCGGGAAGTTCCTTCGTCCCAGGTCCAGGCCAACGAGCACCGGATCATGGTCGGACGAGCGGAACGCGCTCGGGTCGTAGTACGCCTCCGCGATTTCGGCTGTCCGGAATCGTGAGTTCCCAGGGCCACCGATTGACTCCTGGTAGTCGATGGCCGGGACTTCATCGGCATTGATGTGCCAGACATCCGCGCCGGTGATCCGCGACGCGAGGTTACCCTTCGCCAGCGCGGTATCGAGCGTCCCCTGCTGGCCGTCGAACGTAAACGTGTATGGCGTCCCATCGGTGAACGCGATCAACTGATCGACGTAGCCAGCGTCCTCGAGGGCCCGAATCGGGTCTTCGCGGCCGTAGGCGTTGAGGTCGCCGATGATGAGCGTCCCGAGCGACTGAACCCGCGTCGGGTTGGTGTCCAGCCAATCGGCCAGGGCAAGCGCAGACTGAGTCCGCGTGTAGTTCCAGAAACCCTGGCCATCGCCCTGGTCGAAGTCCGGACTCATCTCATCGGTCAGGCCGCTCTGACCCTTGGATTTGAAGTGGTTGACGACGACCGTGATCCGCTCGCCCGTTCCGAGCTGCGTGAAGGTCTGCGCCAGGGCAGGCCGGCTGCGGTTGTCATCGAAGCGAGGATCGACCTCGCTCGTCAGGATCGCCCACGGGCCGACCGGCCGAACGGTCCGGCGGTCGTAGATGAAGGCCTGCTTGATCGCATCGGTCCCGATCACGCCGGTGTCGACGAACCGATACACCTCGGCACCAAGCTCGGCGTTGAGGGCATCGACGAGCGTTCGCGTGGCGTTGAACTCGCCGCCGTCGTTCTCGATCTCGATGAGTCCCAGGATGTCGGCGTCAAGCCGGACAATCGCGTCAACAAGCTTTTCGGTCTGGCGCTCCAGCTCCGATGCGGTCGTCGCCCCGCGAGCGTTCGGGAAGCCGCCACCCTGCCCATCACCATCGAAGTAGTTCAGGACATTGAAGCTCGCCACGTTGAGCGTGCCGCCGACTTCGGGAGCGCTTTCGGGGCGCGGTCGAGTCCTGTTCTCGGCCAGCTCGGCCGTGATGGCGTCGATGTCGACCGGCTGGAGCCGCCACTGACCGAACCCGAAGTGGAGAACGGTCGTGTGGTTGCGCAACTGGTCGCCGATGCGCAGCGTCTCGCCAACCTCGACGTAGGGAAGCAGGTCAGGGCTGTCCAGACGGTTGAGGTTCTGCCCGGTGCGACCATCGTCGAGGATGATGTTCGCCGCAGCATTGAAGGCCGCTAGCTCAATCGCTTCATCGCTGCCGGGAAGATGCACGTTGGTCGGCGTCTGTAGAACGCCATCGGCTGACAGACGGATCTCGCCGAAGCGCTCGAGCTGGAAGAACTCGATGACGGTCAGCTCAGGGTGGTTGACCCGCATCGACTCGAGCGGCTCGAACATAGCCGCGCGATCAGCGGGGGCCAGAGGCAGCGGCAGCAGGGCCGGTGCCGGCAGCGTCGCATCGACGCCGGTGTCGTCGCAGACGTCGAGGTCGCCCGAGGAGATCTGCGTAACGCCGGCGAACTCGCCGACGGTACCCGCGACGTGCACGAGATCGCCGATCTCGCCGTCGAATATCGCATCGGAATCGAAGACGAACACGCCCTCCGAGGTCTGGGAATCGTCGTCACGGTCGGCCGCAATGGCCTCCATGAAGAATCCTCGCAGCCCCTGGTTCGCCGGAATGTCGCTGCCTCCCCCGGAGGTGAAATCGGCAGTCACGACGCCGCGAACGACGACCGACGCTCCCGCCATCGGCGTGGCAGCGCCATCCCCTTGAACCTCATAGATCCATGTCAGGTCCGACTCCTCGACGTCGCAAACGGCAACCGGATCGGGATCCGGGTCGCCGCCGCCGCTGTTCCGTGGATTCGGCGCGCCGACCGCGAAGTCCAAGGAGTTGTTGTCGGTATCGGTCGCTCCGGCACCTCCGCGGATCGCGGCGGACGTGTTGCTCAGCGCCGCCGTCGGGCCGGCGCCCTCAAACTCTGTGGCACCGCCATAGCCGACATAATCACGGATGGCTTCGTTCGGCATGCAGGGAACAGTGGCCGACCCGCAGCCGGCTAGGGATGTCTGATTGGTGAGGAGTGCCACCTTGCCCGACTGCCCCGCCATCGGGATCGTGCCTGTGGCATCCGGCGTGGGAAGGGCTGTGGTACCGGCTGCGCCCGCAGCCTGTTGGATGAGGTAATGCGAGCCTGGCTCAATGGTGCCGGTCAGATTCGTGCGCTGCCAGGTCGTGCCGCCACTGGAGGCGTACTGCACTGACCACGCGCTGAGGTCGACAGCGGTGTCACCGCGGTTGTAGAGCTCGATGAAGTCATGGGTGAACGTGGCGCCAGAGTTGCCGCCACCGCCGTAGACCTGACTGATCACGACATCAGGCGAGACGGCTCGGGCGGGCGCCGGCGCGATGAGAGGCACCATGGCGCCAAGCACCAGGGCGATGGCAAGAAAGAGCGCCGAAGCGCGCTGCATGGACATCGGTGCGGAAAGGGACACGGGTGGGAAAGCCTCCAGCTGATGCGGTTCCCGGCGGCATCGGACGACAGGCGCGGGGATATGTGTGGATGGCAAGGATAGGCAGGCTGAAGACAACGGTGTCGCCTGCTATGGTCAACGACGCATGAAACGGCGCGCGGCCGCACCACCAACTTCCGGACGGGACTGGCCCGGACTGTGCAGGACCTGCGCGCATGCCCATCGCGTCGGCACTGCACGCAGCACCTTCTGGCGCTGCCGCCTGTCGGAGACCGATGCGCGCTTCCCGCGCTACCCGGCGCTACCGGTCCTGGCCTGCACTGGCCATGAACCGATGGAACCAGAATTGTGAAAAGGTCGTCTGAAGAACCCATGAACACCATCCGACTTGCGAGCGTCACGCTCGCCACGCTGACACTCGTACTCTCCGCCTGCGCCGCGCAGCAGGGAGGTGGTCAACAGAGCACGGAGCTGACGCTGGATTCAGAGAGACCGTCGATCAGCGCGCCGCCGATGGACACCGTGCCGAGCGATGACGAGGAAGCCATGACCGGTGAAGTCCCCGAGGATCTCCTTGCCGATATCCTGGCCGAAGCCGCCTCACAGGCCGGCGTCGATCCCTCCGCCGTCGAGGTGATCGTCGCAGAGGAAGTCACGTGGAGCGACGGCTCCCTCGGATGCCCCGAGGCGGGGATGTCCTACACCCAGGCGCTCGTGCCGGGCTACCGTGTTGTCGTCGAGGTGGACGGCGAAGAGCTCAACTTCCACGCCAGCCAGAGCGGTGGCTTCCAGCTCTGCGACGATCCGCAGCCCCCCGCGGCCAGCGACCGCTGAGCCGGACGCATGAAGATGCCCCCGCCGGCGGACCGGCGGGGGCATCTCATTGGTGAACGATCAGGGGAGCCTAGCGGCCGCCTCGTTGGCCCACAGCCTTGATGAGCTGAGCCTCGGACGCACCGGCCGCGTTGTCGATCGCCACGACCATCAGGCCCTTCGGACGCTGCGATGCGAAGTTGCCAGCGTTGACCGCGATGTCCGTCGTCTCGGAGCCACCGGGCGCGACGACCACGAACTGGCCGTCCTCGATCGCCTTGTTCCACGGGTTGTACGCCGCTGAACCGTTGACGACATCGAAGCCCGCGCCCTCGAGCGAGAAGCTCACGAGCGAGTAGGAGAAGTCGCCGGCGGCGCTGGTCAGCCCGAGCGAGCTGGCCCGAATCGGCAGCAGCAGCGTGCTGCTGTCGGTCGGCGCAGAGGCCAGGAAGCCGGACGCGAAGAGCGCGCCATCGGCCACCCGCAAGTAGAACACCTCGAGCAGGCCGTTGAAGGAGCCGGCCCGGATGGCACCGGAATCGACGGCGATGATGACGAAGTCAGGTGCTCCGTCGCCATTCGTATCCACGTTGATGTCCCACTCGTTGACCGACGCGGTCGACCAGCGGTCCCAGTTGTTGATCGCGAAGACCAACAGCTGATCATCGGGGGTCGCCGTACTTCCGAACGCGAACGACTGGACGCCGGCGGCACGGACGTCGTACCCAGACCCACCGAGCGCTGATTCGTCCATGTCGTCTGGATCCGAAAGTCCCCACGTATAGAAGTCGGCCGACGAAGCCAGCACGCCGTCATCGTTCGTGACGGTCGCCTGAATGTTCCTGGCTGCCGGGTTGAGCTTCTTGTCGAGTTTCGTCTCGATGTCCGACAGCGAGCGCGGCACCAGCAGGTACGGGACCCGCAGCACCGTGTCACCGGAAGTCAGCGTGACGTTGCCTGACGCTTCCTTGAACTGGAACGGATTGCCAAAGACGGGCGACGACGTTCCGACGTTGGCCGGCACGTTGAGCGTTACATCGACCGTGGCCGAGCCACCCGCGGGGACGTTCACCGATGCGGCGCTGAAGCCGACGCTCGTACCCGCGACCGACTGCGGCGACGGGGTCGAGCCGAGCTGGAGCGTTGCAGCGCTCTCGCCGTGGTTGCGCACGGTGAGCGTCTTCGTGCCGCTGTAGTTGGCGTCGAGCTCATCGAACCCGAAGCTCAGCGTGGCGGTCATGAACGACGTCGCGTTGCCGGCGCCACCGATTGCATCGACCGGATCACCCAATGCGACGATCTCAGCGTTGACCGATTCGGCGGTGTCGACCAGGCCAGTCCCACCCCGGGTCAGCCGATAGCCCACCACGTCGTTGGGATCGGCGTAGTTCTGGATGGCGGCCCCGACATCCTCGACGGACCATCCGGGACGCGATTGACGAACCAGCGCGGCGACGCCCGCCACGTGTGGCGCGGCCATCGAGGTACCCGAGAACCGTGCGCCTTGATTGCCGGTGCCGACCGCGGTCGACTGGATGCTCACACCGGGCGCGGCAACGTTCGGCTTGAGGCCGCCGTCGCCGTTCCGCGGGCCGCCCGAGCTGAAGCTCGCGAAGCCGCGGAAGCCGGGGTTGATGATCGGCGCATCGGTCATGGTGACGCTCCCACCGTCGGCCGCCACGAGCATGTCGCCGTCCTGCGTTTCGGCCGGGCCGAGGACGCCCCTCACGCCGAGGAACGGAATCGTGACCTCGAAGGGCTCGCCGGTTTCCGGATGTGAGGTGATCGGGCCCTCGAACGGCGGGAAGCTCGGACTCGTGTCGATCATCACCACCGCCGCGGCGCCGGCCTGCTCGCCGTAGATGGCTCGTGCCACGCGAGCACAGGCGCCGCGCACCGTGACCACAAGCTTGCCGGTTACCTCCTCATCGGGGTAGTCACTCCGTTCGCAGCCGAGGCTCACGCCGCCGGATGCGTTCCGGAGCACGTAGATGTCAAGCGGGCCGTCCACCAGGTCGGCGCCATTGGCGTTGATCGCCGGGATCGATGTGTCGCCGAACGTGAGCGTCACACCGGGGAATGTCTCGGTGCTGTCCGTGGCCGCGACGCTGATAGCGCCGTCTCCGGCACCGGGAGCACCGGTGATATATGGGTTCGGACCGCTGTTGCCGGCGGAGGCAACGACGATGACGCCGGCTGCCGCCGCGTTGGTGGACGCGACCGCCGACGGGTCGTCGTTCCGCCCGAAGGACGAGCCGAGCGACATATTGATGACGTCGAGCTGGTTGTCGACGGCCCAGTCGATGGCGTCGACCGTCAGGTCGGTGGAGCCGCCGCACCCGAAGACACGAAGGCCGTAGAGGTCAACCTCGGGTGCAACACCCGGGCCGATGATGAACTCATTCTCGTGGGTCGACTCATTGTACAGACCGTCGTAGGTGGATCCATCGGCGTTGACGCCAAAGCCACCGGTGGTGCCGCCGACGTGCGAGCCGTGGCCGTTGCAGTCGAGCGGATTCGGATCGGGCTGCGGGGTGTCATTGTCAGGATCAGAGGCGTTGTAGTCGTCACCCGAGAAGTCATAGCCGCCCTTGACCTTTGGCGCGAATTCGCCGAAGAGAGTCGGGTCGGCTGGATCCGTGTCCGTCGCGTCCGCCGCCTCGAAGGCCTCGACCGTGCCGGGGCCGCCGAAGTTGGCATGGGTGTAGTCCAGGCCGGTATCGATGATGCCGACGGAGATGGTCTCGCCGGTGTAGCCGTTGTCCGCCCAGACGCTGGGGACACCGAGGAACGGCACGCTGGTGGCGTTGCCGATGGTGTGCACCTGGAGCCCGCGGACGCCAATGACGCCAGGAAGGGACGCGAGCGAGGCGGCATCCTTGCGCGCGATGTTGACGCGAATGCCGTTGTAGGCGGACTGCAGCTGGCTGATCACCTGGCCGCCGCGCTGCGCGATCGGGCCCTTGAGTGCATCCTGCTGCGACTTCAGCTGCTGCTTTATGGCGTTGCGTTCTGCTCGTGACAGCTCTCGATCTGCCTCGGCCTGGACGACGGCGACGGGGTCCCCGTCGAGCTGGACCATGACGTTCACTGTCCGGTCGTCATCCATGGCAATCGGCAGAATCGCCGGGTCAATGGCGCCCTCGGATGGGCTGGATTGGAAACGATCAGCGCCGCTGGGATCCTGCGCAAGTACCGCTGACGGCAACGCGAGGGCAAGCATGCTGACCAGCACGATCAGTCTTCGTACCACGAAATAGGAAACCTCCGCTCGGGCATGGGGAAGGAGCGACCGCAGAGGCGGCCGGTCGATGGACGTTCGATCCGGCTCAGTCGATGGGCTTCTCCTCCCTGGCGCGCAGGTGCGCGCAGTGCGTGGTCGGAGGTAGGGCGACGATCCTAGGTCCCAAATCACCCCCAGGTCAAATCACGCTTGACTTGCCCGGTAGGCGACCGAGCGCTTTCCGACAGGATGCTGATCATGCGTGAAAGCACGAGTGCGGAGAGGTCGTGCACGTCGAGGGCGGGCACGAATTCGGTGAAGGCAGCGCCCGCCAAGCGCGGACCGATCCCGGCCAGCAGGTCCCTGGCCTCGGCGTAGGCCAACCCGCCAGGCGTCAGCGCGGAGACGGCCGGAAAGACCGATGGATCCAACCCATCGCCGTCGAAGGCAACAAAGACCGATGCGTCCTGCGCTACCTGCTCGAGCAGCCACGGAACGCCAAGCTCGCGAAGCTCGCGCGCCGTGACGAGCAGGTTCCCCGCGGCGCGCGCGTCCTCCACGTCGGAGGCGCGTGCGGAGCCGACGCCCCGCAGCCCGACTTGGATGATGCGCTCGACGTGCGCCATCTCCGACGCGCGGCGCATCGGCGAGGAGTAGCCGTCGCGCACGCCATCCATCTCGTCGCGGAAGTCGAGATGCGCATCGATCTGGAGGATGGTGATCGGGCGGCCAGCCCCCTCGTAGGCACGTAGAATCGGGATCGGCACCGAATCATCGCCGCCGATGCAGATCGGTACGGCGCCGCCCTCGAGGATGGCGCGCACGGCATCCGTCGTGCGGCGTGAATTGCCCGGTCCATCGGTAGCATCGCCGGGGACATCGCCGGCGTCAACCATCAGCGACAGGTCCATCGGTCGATCAAGGTCGAAGTCCCAATTGCCGCGAAAACGAGAGAGCCGCTGGGACCGGCGCCGAACCGCGGCAGGTGCATCGGCGCATCCGGCGGTCGATCCTGCTCGCGGATACGGCCAGCCATGCGGCACACCGAGGATGGCGATTCGCGCATCGAGCTTCGTCAGATCGGTCTCGACCGGAGCGCCAAGGAAGCTGACCTCAGGTTTGTTCATGCGTACGGGCGGGAGGGTACCAGCCTGAGCGGCGTGGAGGCGCGCGCTTGACCTCGCCGGGTTGCGGAAAGGGCCCGCCGCTGTCGGCGAGCCCCTTCCCGGGATCAAGGTGGACGGATCTGGCCGCCCTGGCTCAGTCGCCCATGGCGCGATGGAGGAAGGCAGCCATCTGTCCGCGCGTCACGATGCCGTCCGGGCAGAACCGGTCGGGACCGCACCCTCGGGTGATGTTCGCGGCCGCTACGCTGTTGATCCGAGCCTCGTGCCGGTTGCCATCGTCATCCGAGAAGAAGTCGATGGTCGTTGCCGGCAGGTCGAAGCCGCGCGTCAGGAACGTGGCCATCTGCGCTCGTGTCACCAGGCCGTTCGGGCAGAACCGATCCGGACCGCAACCAACGGTGATACCGGCTTCGGCCAGGCTGTTGATGCGGGCCTCGTGCTTGTTGCCATCATCGTCGGAGTAGTAATCCACCGACGTCGGGGGCAGGTCGAGTGCTCGCACGAGGAACGTGGCCATCTGCGACCGGGTCACGAGACCATCCGGGCAGAAGAGCCTGGGGCCGCAGCCGACGGTGATGCCCTCGTCCAGCAGCCACAGGATGTCATCAAGGAACTTCGATCCCGCGATGTCATCGAATGGCAGGCCAGGCACGCCGGTCACCGATACGGAGACGGTCTCCACCGTGGATGACGGGCTCAGGTCAGTGACCATCGCGGCGACAATCTCGTACGTGCCGGCACCCTTGCCGAGCGCGTCGTACTCGATCACCGTCGAGCCACCCGGGTTCGGCCCGGAGGTCGAGACGACGAGCTCGTCGTCTGCGGCCGGCTCGGCGTCGTACTCGGCACCGCTTGTGCCATTCCGGTTCTCGGCGCCGACCGTGAGCCCGATCGAGTCCGGGCCCCCAATGACACCGTACGTGTACGAGATCCCTTCGTTGGCCCCGAGCTCGATCCAGATCTGGAACGAGTTGACGTGCGCACCATCCCACGTCGGGACGTCCTCCCAATCGGCGATGAGCCAACTGGTGACGCCGTCGCCAAGGATGCCGACGCGCAGCGCGCCTCCGGCGCTGAGGTCAAGGTCGGTCCAGAACGGGGCAAGCACGTTGTTCGGGCGTACCGGATCCGGCAGTGTCTGGGGCTCGAACCACACGTCCTCGCCGTCGCCACCGCCGACAACGGCATAGCCGTTCGAGGTGAGCCCGATATCCGTGTACTCCTCCGTGCCGTACTTGAACGTCGGCACGGTGTAATTGACGATTGACTCGTCACCCATCCCGGAAACAGGGGCAAAGCCGAAGGCAGACAGCGGCAGATACCCGGCCGGTGAGCCGAACGCGACGAGGTCGACGCTGTCGACGCTCGGTGCGCTGGCCGCCGTCAGGGTGCCACTCCACACGAAGCCGTTGCCCGACTCGATGCCGGGTGCGCCGACGTTCGTGACATCCAGTTGTGTGGCGGCGCTTGCCGCAGCATCGACGTCGAGGCTCACGTCTGCCGCAACCGGTGCCAGGTTGGTCGTCGTGACGGTGCAGTCCGCTGCCGTCCCGGCGGTCACGGAAGCCTGGTCGCAGTCATGATCCAGCGTGACCACGCCCGGGATCTTGTTGAACGCGATCGGCATGACCGCATC
>JACDHU010000276.1 GCA_013820865.1 Chloroflexota bacterium | reverse complement strand
CGCACGACGCTGAGAACAGCGCGCGGGTCGGCGACACCGTGCGCATCGAAGAAAGCAAGCCGCTCAGCCGAGAGAAGCGCTGGACCGTGGTCGAGATCGTGGCGCGTGGCTCCCACGAGGAGCTCGTGGACGGGACGGAGTCGGCATGATCCAGAAGTACAGCAGGCTGCGCGTTGCCGATAATTCCGGCGCCCGCGTGGTCGAGTGCATCTCCGTCATCGGCCGCTCGACCAGTGACACCGCCGAGGTTGGCGATGTCATCGTGTGCGCCGTCAAGCAGGCCCTGCCGAACTCCGGCGTCAAGAAGGGCGATGTCGTGCGAGCCGTCGTGGTGCGAACCACGAAGGAGTACGGCCGCGCGGACGGCAGCCACATCCGATTCGACGAGAACGCCGCTGTGCTGATCACGCCGCAGGGCAGCCCGCGAGGTACCCGCATTTTCGGACCGGTGGCGCGCGAGCTGCGCGAGCGCAATTACATGAAGATCGTCTCGCTCGCCCCGGAGGTGCTCTAGATGAACGTACGACGGGGTGACACCGTCCTCGTATTGGCCGGCAAGGACCGCGGCAAGCGCGGCACCGTCGACCGGGTCGAAAAGACCAAGCGCGGGTTCGGCGTGGTGATCCCCGGGATCAACATGGCCAAGCGCCACCAGAAGGCGCGCTCGCGGACGCAGTCAGCGGGAATCATCGACCTGCCGGTGCCGCTGCACGTCAGCAACGTGCAGGTCGTCTGTCCGCGCTGCAACCAGCCGACTCGGATCGCCCACGGCAAGCTCGAGGGAGAGCATGGCCGCCGAACCCGCCTGTGCAAGCGCTGCGGCGAACAGATCGAGGTGACCACCAAGTGAGTCCCGACGAGAAGAAGCCGACCCGCAGCCGGGCCGCCACTGCGACGAAGGCCGCTACCGCGACCAAGGCCGCTGGCGCGAAGCGCACGACTGCCGCAAAGCCTGCGTCGGCAACGAAGAAGGCCCCTGCCAAGGAGACCTTCAGCCCTCCGACCTACGCCGGGCTGTGGCAGCGCTACCACGAAGACGTGGTGCCCGCCATGCAGCGCGAGTTCACGTATGCCAATCCGATGCAGATTCCGCGCGTCGACAAGATCGTGGTCAACATTGGCCTGGGAGAGGCGATCGCCAACGCCAAGGCGCTCGATGCCGCGGTGGGTGATCTTACGATCATCACTGGTCAGAAGCCGATCGTGACGCGCGCAAAGCGATCGATCGCGCAGTTCCGGCTTCGAACCGGGATGCCGATCGGCGCCAAGGTGACCCTGCGCGGACAGCGCATGTATGACTTCCTGGAGCGCACCACGTCGTTGGCGCTCCCGCGCATCCGTGACTTCCGGGGCATTCCGACCCGCTCGTTCGACGGTCGCGGCAATTTCACCATGGGCCTGCGCGAGCAGCTTGCGTATCCGGAAATCGACTACGACAAGATCGACCGCCTGCGTGGACTGGAGATCAGCATCGTGACGACGGCCAAGACCGATGAGGAGGGGCGCAAGCTCCTCGAGCTCCTCGGCATGCCGTTCCAGGCGACCTAGAGGAGCATTCCGTGGCAAAGAAGTCGAGTATCGCCAAGGCAAAGCGCGGATCGCGCTTCGTCGTGCGTGAGCACAACCGCTGCCAGGTGTGCGGCCGACCGCGCGGCTACATGCGCCGTTTTGCGATGTGCCGCATCTGCTTCCGAGAGCGCGCCCTGCTGGGCCAGCTTCCGGGAGTGACAAAGTCGAGCTGGTAGGGCTCGAAAGAACACCGGGGCCGTCACCGCGAAGGCCACCATCAGCGGGAGGCGCCATCCGGTAGCACCGGAAGCGAACCGCCGCCGAGGAGACAACGAACACAACAATGAATGTGACCGATCCAATCGCCGACATGCTGACGCGCATTCGCAATGCCAGCGCGGCACGGCACAAGGAGCTGAGCCTTCCCTCGTCACGGGTGAAGCGCGAGATCGCGCGGATCCTGAATGAGCAGGGCTTCATCGAGGCGTACGAGACGCTGTCGGGCGACGTCCAGGAGACGTTGACCCTGCGACTCAAGTACGTCGAGGGCCGCACGCCGGTCGTCACTGGCCTGAAGCGCATCAGCAAGCCGGGCCTGCGCGTGTATGCCCGCAAGACCGAGATCCCCCGCGTCCTGGGCGGACTCGGGCTGGCTATCCTCTCCACTTCCCACGGGATCATGACGGGCAACGAAGCCCGGAAGCAGAATCTCGGCGGCGAAGTTCTCTGTTACGTCTGGTAAGGAGCGAACGAATGTCTCGAATCGGAAGAATGCCGATTCCGCTCCCCGACGGAGTGGAGGTGACGCAGGAAGGAACGCGGCTCAGCGTCAAGGGTCCGCTCGGAACGCTCGAGCGCTCGATCCACGCCGAGATGAAGCTCGAGCGTTCCGATGGCACGCTGCTCGTCGTACGACCGACCGATGAGCCGCGTCACCGCGCGCTCCACGGCCTGACACGCACGCTCGTCAACAACATGGTCACCGGCGTCGCGACCGGCTTCACCAAGAACCTCGAGATCTCCGGCGTCGGGTATCGCGCCGCGCTCCAGGGCACCAAGCTCGTGCTCGCGCTCGGCTATTCGCATTCCGTCGAGGTCGATCCGCCCGCCGGCATCGAGTTCCGGGTCGAGACTCCCACGCGCCTCGGCGTCTTCGGGGCCGATAAGGAGCTCGTCGGCCAGATGGCCGCCTTCATCCGCTCGAAGCGAAAGCCGGAGCCCTACAAGGGCAAGGGCATTCGCTACGCGGGCGAGCAGATCCTCCGCAAGGCCGGCAAGGCCGGCAAGGTCGGGGGTTAGAAAGACCGATATGACCACCAACACCACGCGCGACGCCCGACGTCGCAAGCGCCACGCGCGACTCCGGCTCCGTATCGCCGGCAGCACCGAGCGCCCGCGCCTGTCGGTCTTCCGCAGCGCGAAATTCATCTATTGCCAAGTCATC
>JACDHU010000275.1 GCA_013820865.1 Chloroflexota bacterium | reverse complement strand
CCGGCCGCCTCCATCTCGGCAGCGGCGGCGCCCACCGCATCGGCCGATTCGACGTCGAGCTCCATCCAGGCCTGCGGCGTTGGCAGGTCAGCGGGCCATTCGGGCGTACCGAAGGTGGACTCAGCCGCCTGAGCGAGCGGCCACATGGCGAAGGCCTTCACGCCCTCGAGCGAGTCGTTCGTGAAGTAGCCCGGCGCCGGCTCGTCGAACTCGATGCCCAGGCCATCACGCCAGAAAGCGTGCGCCGCATCGGCGTCGCCGATGATGGGTCCGAATCCGGCGACGAAGTTGATCTTCACTCCGCACCATTCTTCAGCGACTTCAGGACGCAGAACTCGTTGCCCTCGATGTCGGCCATGACCACCCACGGAACATCCCCCTGGCCGATATCGGCGCGCTGCGCGCCGAGACCCTCGAGCCGGGCAACCTCCACGGCCTGATCATCCGGCGCGAGGTCGAAGTGCCAACGGTTCTTGACGCGCTTCTCGTCGGGGTTACGCCCGAAGAGCACCGGAAAGGCGCCCGGATGTGGTTCCTGGAAGGGCGCAATCATCACCTCGTCCTCCGACTCGGACAGGATCGGCCAGTCGAGCGCCGCTGACCAGAACTGCGCCACGGCCTGCGGATCGTGGCAATCGACGACGAGGGAATCGATGACGACAGTCATGCGCCGATGCTAACAGCCAATTCCTGACATCCGGCGTCAGGAATCAGAGACGGTCGCTACAGAGTCATCGTGCTGCTTGGACTGAGTTACGTGCCAATCAGCACGTTAAATCGGCCAAAACACCGTCCGCATGGCCATGCGCTTGCGGAATGAGGCGCATGCGCCGCCTGGGGGACGATCCGATCGAACGCCGCTCTATCGGGCTGCTCGCCCTGGCGCTGAGCATGTTGGTGGGGCTTCCGCTGCTGGTGGGTGCGGTGATGCCTCCCGCGCCGTCCGTCACGACGATGCCGAAAGAGCTGAGCCAAATGCTCGATCCGATAGCGCCTGGAGGGGATGACGCTTCAGTCGGGCGCCCAGCCCCGGTCCCGTCCGCTGATCTATCTACCGAGCCTTTATCTACCGAGGCGCTTGTCGGCGCCGAGCCGCCGACCCGACCCGCGACGGCGACGCAGACCCTCGAGGTCCGGGATGAGCCGCCGCCGCGCGGTGAGCGCTCAATCGGCGTACCCACACTGCGCTCCTCGGACCCGGGCTGGACGGCGCAGCGCCTCGAGATCCCGGCACTCGGGATCAATGTGTCGGTCGCCCTCGCTGGCAGCACGGCGGACGAACTCTTCCCGCCCCATGGAGGTGCCTACATCCTCCGATCCAGCTCCCAGCCCGGGCGCGGAACGAACTCCTATATCTTTGCCCACGCCATGCCCGATCTGTTCAAGCCACTCTGGTGGGCGCAGGCCGGTCAGCAGGTGATCGTGACCATGTCCGACGGGCAGCAACTCGGCTACCGGATCACCGCGATCATCCCGGATGTGCCCTGCCCCGATGCAACCAAGCCAAAGCCGGCCAACCTGCCCCCTGCCCTCGCGAACGCGACCCACTGCGATCTCAGCTGGACGCTTCCCACGCCTGACGAGCGCATCTCACTCCAGACGAGCCAGGGCTTCAATCGCAACTACGGCGAGCTGGTCATCATCGCGGAGCCTGACTGGCGCCGATAGCGTGCCGTACCACTGCGGGCACCCGCATTCGAGGAACGAGGCTCAGAGTCGGTAGCGGAGGGTGGCGGCGACGCCCTCGTGGTTGCAGAGATCAGGATGGTCACGAACGATCTCGACGCGCGCGTCGGTGACGGTCGCCTGGCGGATCAGCTCGGCGCGCAGCTCCTCGTCCGCGTCGACCGACTCGTCGAGGATGAGCTCGTCGACCTGGCCGATCTCCAGCGCTGCCATGGTGGCGTCGACACCCACCACGCCAAGGTCGCCGGCCCGCCAGCCGGCTACGGCTCGGTCCGCCGCGGCCATCCCATCGGCTTCCTCGAGCGCGCCGAGCAGCGGCACGATCTCCTCGCGAACGTCCTCCAAGGTCGCGCGCATATCGATCCGTGCGACGTGCTCGACCAGCGGGCGCACCCGCTCGGACAGCTCCGGGTCGAGGAACGAGATCGCGCGTTCGTCGCCGGCGAGGATGACATGCGCTGGCTTCTCTCGCTCGACCAGCCGATCGATCGCCTCGGCCGCCTCGTTCGCAAAGCGCTTGTCCTGCATGTCGACGTGGCGCTGGAATCGCGCCTGCGACCAGCCGCCGGTGTCATGGCGGGAGTGCTCCGCATTTCCCTCATCCGGTCCCGAACGCTCGACGAGAGCCCCGCGGCGCGTGACGAACAGCCGGCAGGTGTTCGTATCGACCACGGCGATCACGGCGCTCACCTGGTCATCCAGCAGGCGGGCGAGCTGGAACAGCTCCGCGGTCGGGCCCGCGGTCACCTGGGTATCGAAGGCCGTCTGCGCGCCGATGGCCTCCCAGACGCCGATCCTGTCGCACGCGAAGATCGCCACGCCCTCGGTGTCGTTCAACTCCTCGCTGTCGAGCAGCTCCTCGATACGCGCGCGATCCGCGTCGAAGGAAGCTCGTGCCTCCGACCGAAGCTCGAGCGAGTCGCGGAGGGCGTTGAGCCGGTCGCGCACCAGGACCAGCTCGTTCCGTTCGCCGGGACGGCCGCCGTGCGCCTCCGGGCGAGTGTCCACGTAGAGGCTGAGGATCGGGGCGTCCGTGCAGGTCGCCTCGGCGAGGCGGCGCATGAGCGCGCGGAGAAGGGCCTGGTCCGGACCGAGACGCGTGGTGGTGACAGTCATGCCCCACTGGGAGCAAGGCCCGTGCCCGGGCGTCTCACTCCGGAAGTTGCGTGCTAGAGTCCGGCGGTGAACGAGCGCTTGCTGCCCTGGATTCGGATCGGCTTCGCCGGATTGGCGATCGCCGCAGTGGTCACCCAGGTGATCAGCCTTGTCGATGCCG
>JACDHU010000274.1 GCA_013820865.1 Chloroflexota bacterium | reverse complement strand
GGCCATCGGTCACCCCTCGGGGGTGAGACCATGGTCCGGTCGTCGGCGCTCACGAGCCGGCGTACGGTTCGGAGACCTCGGGGGCCGCTCGAACACTTGGCTCCCGTCTCACCGCACTGCACCGGAGTCCCCACAACGTGTCCCGAGCGATCCCGAGCCTCCTTTCCCTCCTGATCCTGCTGGCCGCAGCCCTGCCCGTGGCGGCAGCCGAGCCGAAGGCGGCTCCGCCATCGGCGGATGCGCAGGTGGTTGGCACCGGCGAGCCTGAGATCATCCCGGGCGAGGTCATTGTCAAGTGGCGCGATGGTGCGCTCGGGCCAGACGTCGCACGCGGTCGCGGCCTGGCCGTGATCGCCGAACTCGGCGTGCCGGGCAAGGGCATGCCGGCCCTCGTCTCGACACTGGGCCGCAGCGTGAACGAGGTACTCGCCGACCTGCGTGCTGATCCGAATGTGGAGTACGCAGAACCCAACTATCGCGTGCAACTCGCCGATGATGGGGCGGTCGCGGCGGTCGATATCGACTGTGAACTCACTGGTGACCAATATTCGCTGGACCAGATGCAGGTGCGCGACGCCTGGTCGCGCACGACCGGCGGCACCAACGTCATCGCGGTGCTCGACACCGGCGTGCAGGCCAACCACCCCGACCTCATGGGGCGCGTGCTGACCGGGTATGACTTCGTGAACTACGATACCAATGCGGCCGATGACAACGGACATGGAACCTGGGTCGCCGGCATCATCGCGGCCAACGCCAATGACGCCTACGGTATCGCCGGCATCAGCTGGACCGACAAGATCCTGCCGGTCAAGATCATGAACTCGAGCGGCATGGGAAACACGTCGGACCTCACCTCAGGCATCATCTGGGCGGCGGACCGCGGCGCCCAAGTCATCAACATGAGCGTCGGCGGATTTCCGTACTCGCAGTACGTGCAGGACGCCGTCAACTATGCGTGGGACAAGGGTTCCGTCCTGGTGGGCGCCGCTGGCAACAACAATCGGGAAGAGAGCTTCTATCCCGCCAGCTTCACGAACGTGATCAGCGTCAGCGCTACTCAGTGCAACGACGAGTTCAGCCACTGGTCGAGCTATGGTCCCGCGGTCGACGTCAGCGCTCCGGGCTCATCGGTCCACACCACCAACTGCATCGCCACCATCTGCCCGAACCGGTCATGGGGTGCGCATACCTACATCAGCGGAACGAGCTTCGCGACGCCGAATGTGGCCGGCGTTGTGGCGCTTCTGCGTGCCGAGAATCCGACCCGGTCGCCTCAGTGGATCGTCGATCGATTGATCAGCACCGTGGATGACCTCGGTTACAGCGGCTGGGACAAGCGATACGGCCACGGTCGCGTCAATGCCTTCCGCGCCCTCGGTGGCAGCGCTGCGCAGGCGGGCCGCCTGGCAGGCGATGGTCTCGAGACGAACAACACGCTTGCGGCCGCGCGCGTTATCGGCCTCGGCGTCACGACGTGGCCGACGATCTACCCGGCCGGCGACGTGGATGCCTTCGCCGTCGACCTGCCTCGAGCGGGCCGCCTTGACGTTCGTGTCACCGGCGTGGTCGACGCGCGGACATGGCTGTGGCGTGGGAGTGCGCTGCCGGTGGACCCGATCGTGGAGCTGTACGACACGGCCGGCACGCTGCTGAAGCGCGTTGACGCGGTGTGGGAGAGCGGGACCGAGCTGGCGCAGGTCAGCGTGAGTGGCCCGACGCGGATCCTGGTTCGGGTCCTGAACTACTACGCCAGCGGCAGCCGGACGGCGTACTCCATCACGCCCACCTATGTTGACACCGTGGCTCCCACGGTGACGTTCGTCAGCCCGGCGGGCGGCGCCACCGCAGTCAACCGCGCCATCGATCCACTGGTTCGCTTCAACGAGCCGGTGACCAACGTCACGAGCACCACGCTCCGGCTGCGCGACACCACGACGAACGCCCTGATCGCCGCAACGGTGTCGTATGACAGTGCGCGCCGCGAGGCTCGCCTCCGGCCGTCAATCCAGCTCGCAAAGGTGCGCACGTACCGCATCGAGGCGACGAACGGGATCAAGGACGCCGCGGGCAACGGATTGACCGCCGCAAACGGCAGCTTCACGACGAGCTCGTCGGCGTTCATCGACACGGTTGGCAATCGGTTCGAGGCCGAGATCGCCTGGCTCGCATCCAGCGGCATCACCAGCGGATGCGCCGAGAACCTCTTCTGCCCGAAGGGTGAGGTCCTACGCGATCAGATGGCCAGCTTCCTCTCGCGAGCCCTCGAGCTTCCCGCGGCCTCGCGTGATTACTTCGCCGACGACGGATCGAACAAGCATCACGCCAATATCAACCGGATTGCCGCGGCGCAGATCACGGCGGGCTGCAGCAGCACGAATTTCTGTCCGTCCGGCACCGTCACACGCGGTCAGATGGCGAGCTTCCTGGCTCGTGCAATGGACCTGCCGCCAACCGCCATCGACTTCTTCGCCGATGACAACGGCAACAAGCACGAGGGTGCCATCAATCGCGTGGCCGCCGCCGGGATCACGAGCGGCTGCAGCCTGGCCAACAGCTATTGTCCGGATGGCACCGTCACGAGGGAACAGATGGCGGCCTTCCTGTATCGAGCCTTCCGCGACTGACGCGCCGCCATTGCGCGAGCTGTTCAATGCCTTCGCGATAGAATCGGGCTCCCGAAAGGAGCCACACTGGAGCAGCCACCGATGCCCGTACCGGCCGTAGAGGCTCGTCCTGTCACGCCGTCGGTGGGCCTCGCGGGCGGCCGTGGCGTGTGGGTCGTTCTGCCCACCTACAACGAGCGCGAGAACATCGAGCCGATGGCCACCGCCATCCTGGCTGCCCTTCCTGAGGCCTCGCTGCTGATCGTCGACGACAGCTCGCCCGATGGAACCGGAACTCTGGCCGATACCATCGCCGCGCGCGAGGCGCGCGTATCGGTCCTGCATCGATCGCGCAAGGAAGGCC
>JACDHU010000273.1 GCA_013820865.1 Chloroflexota bacterium | reverse complement strand
TCGGGGTGCCGGATCGCCAGGTGCAGTGCCACTCCGCCGCCAACGCTGAAGCCGAAAACGTCCGCCTGCGGCACGTCGAGGTGCTCAAGCAGGCCGATGACGTCGGAGGCCAGGTCGGCGCAGGTCAGGGGCCGGTCGATGTCATTGGTGCGTCCGTGCCCCTGGAAGTCGGCAGCGATGACCTGGCGGGTCGCGGCCAGGCTCGGGAGCAGCTCGCCGAACTGCAGGTCGATGTTGAACAGCCCACCGTGCAGCAGGAGCAACGGCGTCCCGCCGGAACCGTGGATCTCGTAGTACATGCGCAGGCCGTTGACCGGAGCGTACCCGGACTGCGGCGCCGACTGTGATTGGGGGGGCTGAACGGTCACTTGGCGTCTCCCTGGCTCTCGAACGCGCGGCGCAGCTCCGCGATGTCCAGCTTGCCCATCTGGAGCATCGCCTCCATCGCGCGGCGAGCGGCTTCGGTGTCCGGATCTTCCATCATCTCGTTCAACTCCCTGGGCACGATCTGCCAAGAAAGGCCATATCGGTCCTTCAGCCAACCGCAGGGGCCGGGCTCGCCGCCGTCAGCGATCAGCGCATCCCACAGCCGATCGACCTCGGCCTGATCCTCGCACTCGACGACGAACGACACCGACTCGTTGAAGTTGAAGTCCGGTCCGCCGTTCAGGCCCTGGAACTGCTGGCCGCCGAAGGTGAAGTCGACGGTCAACACCATGCCTGCCGGCCCGCTTGGCGTTTCCGCCGGCGAGTGCCACACCTTGTCGATGCGGCTGTCAGGCAAGAGCGTGACGTAGAAGTTGGCTGCCTCCTCCGCATTCCCGTCGAACCACAGGCAGGGATAAACCTTTGGCATCGCCATCTCGTCCTCCTTTGATCTCACAACGTGGTTGGCTTGTCGTCAATGAGACGAGCACGGCCGCCGAGACTCATCGGTCCAGCGTGATCGCGTTAGGCCATCGTGCACACCTACGGTGATGAAAGGCAGGCGAGGAGCTCCTTCGCGGCGGTGGTATCGTTCATTCGTGAACAATGACGACCGCGATCAGACCCCGGCCGTCCCCTCCCGTTCGTCGGCCGGCCAGCTGGTCGGCGGCATGCTCGCCGGCCTCGAGCAGATGGTGACCGGCAGGCCGAGGCCGCCCGCCCAGATCGAGGAGCCGTACTGGGACGAGTGGGCTTCGATCGACGGAGTTACGATCGAGGGTCTCGACGATCCGTCGGATCGGCCAGCGCCGCCGGATCGGTCCGGGGCTCGACTCTGACGGCCCCGGCGACCTCCCGCGGACCCGTTCCTTCAGCCCTGTTCGCGCTCGACGTTCCCGGCGGCGCCGTCGACGGTGACACGCATCCCGTTTCGCAGGCGGGCGGTGGCGTCTCCGCAACCGACGATCGCCGGAATCCCGTACTCCCGCGCGATGATCGAGGCATGCGACGCGAGGCTCCCCACGTCGGTCACAACTCCTGCCGCCCGGTTGAAGAGCGGCGTCCAGGCCGGGGCGGTGAGAGGCGCAACGAGGATCTCTCCGGGTTGAAGGGCGTCAAATTCCCGCGGGCCGCGGATCACGCGGACCGCCCCGGTCGCTCGGCCCGGAGCCGCCGGCGTGCCCGTCACGAGGGCGGCATCCGACGGAGCCGCACCGACGAGCCGCGGTAGCCTCTCCCACACCGACCGCATCATCCGGGTCATGCGGCCGACCATCAGCGGCGCCACCAGCGCGGCCTGCTCCTCCCTCTTGGTTCGCCGCGCAGCGACATCGATCCTCGTCGCTCGGTGCCCTCGATCCACTGGGTCGAGCGCCTTCAGCGCCTCGTCACGGGTCAGGAAGAAGACGTCGTCAGGTTCAGGGATCACCTCGCGGGCGGCCAGCGGGGAGCGGATCAGATGCCAGAGCATCCCTGGCATGTTGCGAACCATGACTCGAGCGGAGAGCCAGTTGATCGAATAGTAGTACCAGCCGTTGACGACGACGTGGTAGGGCCGCGGATCACGCTCCCCGAGCATCTCCTCGAGGAGCACGTGCAGCCGGTCCTCCATGGCAGTCAACAGCCAGGACTCGAACAGGGGCGTCACCGGCTCGGAGATCCACTCGCCGAACCGAAACGTCCGGGTGAAGGCGCCGGGCGCCGGTGGGTCCCAGGCCACATCGGGCGGCAGCGCCGTCATCGGCCTGGCCTGGAGGATCCAGAGCCCGCCGGCCGCGTCGATCGCCCACTCGATGTCCTGGGGCGCTCCGCGGGCCGCCGCGATTCTCCGGGCCTCGGTTGCCACCTCCATTGCCTGCCGCCGGTCGAGAGCGTGCTCGGGCTGGCGGCGCGGAGTCGCCTCACGGCCAACGACGACCCATTCGTCACCGATCGCCTCACCGGACACCAATCGGTCGCCGATGCCACGCACCGCGGAGATGACGGTCGAGCGCCGGTTCCCGGTGATGGGATCGGCGGTGAGGACGACACCGGCGGCGGCCGGGGCGATCATGCGCTGGATGATCACCGCCATGCGGCCGTCCGTGCCGTGGCTGGCCGGCGTGTAGGCCGCGACGCGAGCCGCACCTGCGCTGGATATGCTTCGATCCGTCGCCGTGGCGAGCTCGTCTGCCGGTACGTTGAGGACCGTCTCGTACATGCCGGCGTATGAGGCCTCCGCGCCGTCCTCGGCGATACCGCTGGAGCGGACGGCGAACGGTCCGGCGCCCAGCTCGTCGGCGGCAGCGCGCAACAGCGGCTGGCGCTCGTCCGCGGTCAGCTCAGCGGCCGCAGCGGTGAGGACCACACCATCCGGAACGCGCGCGCCCAATGCGATCAGCTCGCCCAGGCCGGCGGCCTTGCCTCCGACCTCGGCGGCATCAGCCATGCCCACGTCGCCAAGCCATCGGACCGCTGTGGAGGTCATGGTTCGCTCCTTGTGCTGGCGGCTATCGCCGCACTGATCACCCAATCGATGTCGCTGGCCGCCTCCTCTACCGTCGAGCCGAGAT
>JACDHU010000046.1 GCA_013820865.1 Chloroflexota bacterium | reverse complement strand
TCTGCCGGTGAGCGCATTACCGTGCTTGACGACCTCTCAACCGCCGAGCCCGACTGGGATGCTCCATTCCACGATGAGATGCATGACGGCAGGCTCCGATTCGTGCCAGGCGACGTCCGGGATCTCGCGAGTGTCCTCGCCGTGATGGCCGGGCACGAGGCGGTGGTCCACCTGGCGGCCAATACCGACATCCCTGGCGGATACGACGACCCGCGCCTTGACCTTGAGGGCTGCATCCACGGAACTTGGAATGTTGCCGAAGCAATGCGGCGCCACGGCGTTCGGCGGTTGGTGTACGCATCGAGCGGGGTGGTCTACGGCACGCCGCTCCGCTTCCCGACCGGCGAGGCATACGGACCGTTACTGCCCGAGTCACACTACGCCGCCGCCAAGCTTGCCGGCGAGTCCATTCTGTCCGGCTTCGCGCACCTCTACAGCTGGCGCGTGCTGGCCTTCCGATTCGGGAACACCATCGGCCCACGCTCAAATCATGGGGTGGTTCACGACTTCGTGGTCAAGCTCCTCCGCGAGGGCAAGCGTCTCGAGATCCTTGGCGACGGTCGGCAGGCGAAGCCGTATATCCATGTCGAGGACCTCATCGAGGGGGTCCTTCACGCCGAGCGGGTGGCTCCGGACCGTCCGTTCGCGGTATTCAACGTCGCCACCTCGGGCACTCTGAGCGTACGTCAGGTGGCGGAGTTGGTCATCGATGAGCTCCAGCTCGTGGCGGGGGGCGTCGAGATGCATTTCAGCGGAGCCGCTCGCGGTGGTGGAGGCTGGGTGGGCGACACGCCTCTGGTCGATCTCGCCGCTGACGCTCTGCGCGCGATGGGGTGGGAGCCGCAACTGGACGCCCACGAAGCCGTGCGCAGGGCGGCCCGCGGCATCCGAGACCGACTCCTCGCGTCCGGAGCGCCTCTCCTAACGACCGCGGAGCGTCGAAGCGCTCCTCGGCGGGCCGACGCCAGATGACGGACGCCACGCTGGCCGGCTCGCGTGCAGCTATCCGAACCCTGAGACTCCCGTCCATCTCAGTCCCGACGCTGCTCAGCTTGAGCGGTGCCATACTCGGATTTGGTTGGCTCGCCTCTCTGCTGTTGCGTCGGGCAGACGGGCTTGCCACGCGAGCCTATGACCAGGCCTTCTTCCAGCAGGTCGTCTGGAACGTGTCCGAGGGCAACGGCTTCGTCTCGAGCTTCAACGATGGCAGCTTCCTTGGTGTGCATTTCTCGCCGCTGCTGGTGGTCCCGGCGCTCGTCGAAATGGTGTGGGCCGATGCGCGTGTACTCAGTCTCTTTCACGTTCTCGCGCTTGCGGCCGCTGGACCTGCCGCGTTCCTGTTCCTGCGCGCCGCGTGCAGGCCGTCGCCCTGGGCGCCGTGGCTCGCGGCCGCGATCGCCGCACCGCTGCCGATCTGGAGCGCCATCCAGGAGGCTGGCCGGGCCGACTTCCATACGGAGTCGCTCGCCCTGCCGTTCGCACTGCTCGCCGGCTGGGCCGGGCTGCGCGGCCGCACGTGGCTCGTGTTTGCCTTCGCCGGCGTGGTGCTGCTGGCCAAGGAGGACCAGGGCTACACGATCCTTGCCGTGGGAGCGCTCATCGCGGCGCGCGGCCCCGGCCGGCTCCGGGACGGACGCCGCCACGCGCCCGGGGTCCGCAGTGCCGGCCTCTTGCTGATGGTCGTTGGCATATTCTGGACGCTGGCCGTATTCGGGGTGTTGATGCCGCTTCTGCGCGGCGGCGCGAGCATCGAGACTGGCTGGTACTACAGTTGGATCATCGAGGGCGGCGGCCCGCTGGCGAATGCCGATCGGATCATCGAGCAGTTGACGAACGGCGCCGGCTGGATGGCCGCTGCCGGGCTGCTTCTTTCAACCGCCGCCCTGCCGCTCCTGCGGCCAGCCTGGCTCCTTTTCGCGCTCCCACCGGTGCTCGCAAGCCTATTGAGCGCGAACGTCGCGCAGGCTGGCCTCACGCTGCATTACACCCTCCTGCCGATGGTGCCCATTCTCGTGGCCGCGGCGCTTGGCGGCCGGAGCCTGCTGGCATGGTCCGCCCGTAGATTTCGCCGCAGCCGCCGTCGGGTTGGTGCCGGCGTGGTTGGGAGGCGGCCGATGGCTCCGGTGCTGCTGGCTCTCGCGGTTCCCGCTATTGGCGTGGCGTGGATCGGGGGCGGGCTGCCGCCGACCATGCGCGCTGAGCATAGCCAATGGGACCGCCCGCCGGCGCACGACGAGCTCCTCCGATTCGCGGAGCAGATTCCCGGCGAGGTTGTCCTCATCGTCGACGACAGCATCGCGCCACCGCTCGCTTCGCGTGCCGACCTGTTGCTGATCCCCAACGGCGCTTTGGATGCGTGGGTGCTCCTCGACCGAGAGGCTCGTGATCCGGGGTACCTTTCGTGGGAGCGGCGCAACGGGTACGTGCACGAGCTGCCGGAGAGCGGCAGACTCCAGATTGCGCGCGAGGGCCGATTCGAGCTGTGGGGACCGATCGATGAATGACCGGCTGGCGGCCGTCATCCCTGCGCTCAATGAGGCAACGGCCATCGGTGATCTCGTTCGAGGGCTTCGCGCTTCCGGGGCGTGCTGCGTCTACGTGGTCGACGGTGGCTCGTCCGACGGAACTCCCGAGTTGGCCGCGACTGCGGGCGCCAAAGTCGTCTATGAGGCTCGGCGCGGCTATGGGCACGCTTGCCTCACGGGTGCCGAGGTTGCGCAGCAAGGGCACCAGCATCATGCAGTCGCCTTTCTGGACGGCGACGGCTCGTGCGACCCGTCCGAGCTGCCACGGCTGCGCGCCGCGCTGCCCACGGCCGAACTGGTCCTCGGTTGGCGACGTCCGCGTGACACGGAGGCGGGCGCGATGCCGTTGCATGCCCGGCTCGGCAACGTTCTCGTGGCGGCAATCATCACGCTGCGCACCGGCCGGCGCGTTCGTGACCTGCCGCCGTTCAAGGTGGTCCGCTCGGAGTTCCTCAAGCGCTTGAACCTGGATGCAGTCGGCTACGGCTGGACGGTCCAGCTCATCTCCCGCGCGGCGACCGAGCGCTCCGCGCGGATTCGAGAGGTGCCGGTGCGGTTCCTTCGCCGGCGGGGTGGGGTGAGCAAGGTCGCGGGACGACTGCAGGCATCGGGGCTGGCCGCCATCGCCATGGTGCGCACCGCCTGGACGGAGACAGCTCCGCGACCCATCATAGCCATCGTGGCCAAGGCACCACGCGCCGGCGAGGTGAAGACGCGGCTCATTCAACACCTGGGAGGAGACGGGGCAGCAGAGATGTGGAGCGCATCACTCGTCGATACCGCCGCCGTGGTGCACGTAGCCGCGGCCGACTTGCGGGCGATCCCGCTGATCGTTGCACGGGCCTCGGAGCGCGCGGAGGTCGCTGCACTCGTCGGTCCGGGCTGGCGCTCGGTCGTGCAGGGCCGACCGGGCCTTGACGGCGCGATCGCAACTGCCTTTGAGACGGCTGCCAAACTGGGTACCGATCGGGCGCTCGTGGTGAGCGGCGACAACCCTGACCTTCCGCCAGGGCACCTCGCCGCGGCATTCCGCCAGCTTGACGACGCCAACGCAGTGCTGGGCCCTACCGAAGACGGCGGGTATCACCTCGTCGGCCTGCGCTGGAGGGCGATCCCGCCGATCCCGCTTGTGTCGGGCTTCCTGTTGCGTAGGTTCCAGCGGCGCGTTCGCCTCGCATTCGACACGGTTCCGATGGGCTCGGACCGAGCGCTCGACCGTACCCACCGGGCGCTCAGGCAGAGCGGGTTCGGCGTCGCCATGTCCCCGACGTGGCCTGACGTCGACACGTCCGAAGACCTGCGGCACCTCGTCGCGCGCCTCGGGGTGGCGCCGGCCGA
Organism: Chloroflexota bacterium; assembly: GCA_013820865.1. Classification (GTDB taxonomy): domain Bacteria; phylum Chloroflexota; class Limnocylindria; order QHBO01; family QHBO01; genus JACDBZ01. The sequence continues at coordinate 5,611 of JACDHU010000046.1, read as the reverse complement.
CGTCGCGCCGCGCACCCGGGCATGGCTGAAGGCACACGACAGCACGCCGTTTCCAGGCGGGAGTGCCTGACGGTGCCGCAGATCGTGCTGCGCGGCGAGCCTGAGGACTACGCCCCGCTCGTCCTCCTCCCCGGCGATCCTGAGCGGGCGCGTGCAATTGCCGAGCGTTTCGACGGCGGCCTTGACGGCGCCCGCCAGGTGAGTGCGCACAGGGGCATGCTCGGCTGGACAGGCACAGTCGGGGGCGCGCCGGTCAGCGTCCAGACAACGGGCATGGGATCGCCTTCGATGGCGATCATTGCCGAAGAACTTCTCCGCCTGGGCGTCCAACGGCTCGTCCGGGTCGGAACCTGTGGTGGGATAGGTGAAGGGATTCGAACCGGTGACCTGGTCGTGGCCACGGCGGCGGCGCCGGTCGACGGCGCTACCCGAACCCATCTTGCTGGCGACCCGTACGCGCCGGTGGCTGACTTCGACCTCACTCGCGCCCTCGTCGATGCGGCTCGCGACTCGGGCCTGCGCACTCACGTGGGTCCGGTCGCGACAGTCGACCTGCTCTACAACCCTGATCCTGAGTATGTGACGAAGTGGAGGGCGCGCGGCATCCTCGCATTCGAGATGGAGGCGGCGTCGCTCTTCTACCTTGCCAGCCGCGCGAGCGCCGAGGGTCGCGAGGCACGTGCCGCATGCATTCTCACCGTGAGCGACGTGCTCAGCGAAACGCTCACGAGCGAGGAGACCTACGTGTCCCTCGACGATCTGAAGAGCGCGACGGACCGCATGATCGACGTAGCACTCCACGGCGCGTTACCCGTCGCCTAGGGCGAAGGGCGACGCCCGTCCTATCGAGCGGGCCGGCCCGCTTCCGATCCAGACCCGCCCACCAGCCTCCAGGCGCCCGGAAGAAGTCCGGCGGCCAGGGCGATCTTGAGTCCGTCGCCGATGAGGAAGGGCAACGTCCCGAGCGCCAGCGCCTGGGGCAGATCAACCCCGATCGAGGCGGCCAGGTACGGCACGCCGACCGCATAGATCACGAGGTTGCCAAGCACCATGAGCCACACGACGCCCCCGACTGATCGATCCGTCCCGCGCTGCGCCAGGGCGCCGACCAGGGTTGCGGCCAGCACGAACCCGATGATGTACCCGAATGACGGGAAACCGAAGCCGGAGTTCTGATCGCTGAACCAGGGCACGCCCATCACGCCGGCCGCCAGGTAGAGGACCATGGCGAGACCCCCGCGCAGCGGTCCGAGCGCGGCGCCGCTGAGGAGCACGGCGAATGTCGCCAGGCTGATCGGTACCGGGGTGAAGGGCAGCGGCAGCGCGATCTGGGCCGCGGCCCCGGTCAAGGCCGCCGCACCGAGGACCAGAGACACATTGCGGACGATGCCTCCGGGGATCACATCGGCGAGGACACGAGGTCGGAAGACAGCCTGGGTCGTCATACCGCGGAGCCTAGCACCGAACCCTCCTCAGTGAAGCTCCAGCTCAGCCAGCGATCGACCGTGATGACGATGACGTCGCCGAAGGCATCGGGCATGCCGGCGTACTGCGCGTACTTCGCCCGCAGCAGCTCGATGGCTCGGTCGCGTCTGGGGCCCGACTCGTAGATTCGGGCAGTGCCATCGGCGCGCACCCACCACAGGTGCTCCCACGCCTCGTTGTACTGGTCCACCAGGAGTGACGCGCGAGGGTTCGCCTTGATGTTGCGGAGCCGCTTGAGCCTGCGCGACGACTTCGGCTTGGCGTCGACGGCCGAGAAGACGAGGTCGCCATCGACCGCGAAGACGATCGGTACGACCTGCGGCACTCCATCGGTGCTGACCGTTGCAAGCCGGCCGACTCGGGCGTCGCCGAAGCGGCGTCGTGCCTCATCGGCGTGCATGCCATTCCTCGCGGGTCAGGGAGTACTCGACATCCCCGTGCTCGTCGCCGGGTATCTTGTCAGGCCAGTCGGCGTGGAAGAGGCGGTTGAAGCGTAGCCCGGCCTTTTCCATCACTCGCCTCGAGCCCGTGTTGACAAACATCGTCTCCGCCCACACCCGGCTCGCGCCAAGATCGGCAAAGGCCCTGTCGATCAGCGCCCGAGAGCCCTCGGACGCGTACCCCTTGCCCCAGGCGGACCGACGCAGCCGGTAGCCGAGCTCGGGTTCATCGAGCAGGCCCTCGTCCGGCTTGGGTCGCAGGTGAAACCAGCCGATGAAGCTTCCCGTTGACTTCTCGATGGTGGCCCAGAACCCGAAGGCTTCGCTCTCTCGGTGGTAGCGAAGGAAGCGCGGCAGAACACTCTCCTCGATCTCCTCGCGTGGCGTCGGCCGGCCGCCGTTGATGAAGAACATGACTTCAGGGTCGCTGTCCAGCTCGACCAGGTGGTCCGCGTCCGCATCGGTGAAGCGGCGCAGGATCAGCCGATCGGTCTCAAGGAGGATTTCCATGGCTCAATGGTCCCACCTTTCTTGCCTCCGCGGCGGGGCAGAGGTGGAGGGCCTGCTGGGCGTCCCGGAACTCGCGAGCATCACCGTCGTGGCGGGCGAGACGGTGATGCTGTCCCTCGGCTGCGACACAGGCATCCGCTGACGGAGGTCAGTCCGGCGACGGCGGGGCATCGGTCCCGGGGACGGGTCGAGCAGCACCTGCCGATTCCCGAACGGGTCGCGCACGAAGGCGCATCGGCCAATCCAATCCCACCTGGAGGCAGTCGATCTTGCGGGCGAGGCCGCCCGGGCGCATCGGTCCTAGGACAGCTTGAGGTTCGGGAGCACCTTTGCACCGAACGTCGAGATGAAGGCGGCCTGGTCCCGTCCGACGTTGTGCAGGTAGACCTCGTCGAAGCCCATGTCCACGAAGCGCTGGATCTGTGCGGTGTGCTCCTCGAGATCGGGGCTGATGAGCATGCGGTCCTTGAAGTTCTCGATCCTCACCAGCTTCGCGATGTTGGCGAAGTCCTCGGGGTTCTTGATGTCCTGCTTCGGGAACGGCATCCCGCCGTTGGGCCACTCCTTCAGCGCGTTCTGTTCTGCCTCTTCCTGGGTTGGCGCCCAGCTGACGTGGATCTGGAGCTGCGATTTCATGCCCGATGCGTCCTTGCCGGCCTCGGCGGCACCCTCGCGGAACTTGTCCCACAGCATGTTGATCTTCTCGTCGGCCGCGCCGACGGTGATGATGCCATCGGCGAATTTGCCGGTCTTCTTGGCGTTCACCGGCCCGGCGGTAGCGACGTAGATCGGGACCGGATGCTCGGGCAGCGTATAGAGGCGCGCTGATTCCAACGTGAAATAGTCGCCGTCGTGCTTGACGACCTTGCCCGTGAACAGCTTGCCGATGATCTCGATGCTCTCGAACATCATCCTGCTGCGTTCGCCAATCTCTGGCCATTCGCCGCCGATGACGTGCTCGTTGAGCGCCTCACCCGCGCCGAGTCCCAGCCAGAAGCGGCCGGGGTACATGGCGCCGAGCGTAGCGGCCGCATGCGCGATGACCGCGGGGTGGTACCGGAAACCGGGGCACGTTACCGCTGTCCCGAAGGGAAGCTTCGTGCGTTGCCCGAGTGCGCCCATGAAGGACCAAGCGAATGCGGACTGCCCCTGCTGCGGAGTCCATGGGTGAAAGTGCTCGCTGACCTGGAATCCCGCGTTGAATCCCGCGGCCTCCGCTTGTTCGGCCCAATCGAGCAGGTCGGTCGGATGGAACTGCTCGAGCATGGCCGCGTAACCGATCTTCGTCATGCTGCGTAGCGTAGCGGGTCGTGCTCGCGCGTACCGGTGGGGCACGCCAGTTGCACCGGGCGCGACTAAAGTCGAAGGAAGCCCGGCTCGCTCGTCGGCTGTTACGCCCGGTGCAACCCGGGACGAGTGAGCTCGGTTTCCTTCGACTTTGGTGTCGTGTGGTGCAACTTCAGTCCGAAGGGACGTCAGTCGCGGGACGGACGCTCCCGGGGCAATTTCGTTGAGCGAGCTGCCAAGGCGTGAGACGTGCGCCACGCACGCACATGCCACGTGCTGCACGATGGCACGCCAACGATCTGACAGCCGATGACCTTGCGCGAGTCGGCCATCATGATTGACATGAAGCTCCAGGTACATCGGTACAGTTCAGTCGACGAATTTTTGGCGACCACGGGCGAGTTGCTGGCTGCGCGCGAGGCAGAGCACAACCTCATGCTCGGCATCTGCTCGACGATCCGCGCCGACCCTGAGCGTTTCGCCGAAGATCCACCCACGTTCGCCACCGTGACCGATGCCGCCGGCCGGGTCATTGCGGCAAGCCTGAGGACGCCGCCGTTCAACCAGGTGCTGTCCTGGACCGATGAGCCGCAGGCGGTCGATGCCCTGGTCGATGCCTTGGGCGATGCGCCGCTGCCGGGCATGCTCGGTCCGAAGGAGCCAGCCGCGCGATTCGCACAGCGCTGGACTGATGTCACCGGACAGACAACCCGCGTCGAGGTTGCCGAGCGCATCTTTCGCCTCGAACGGGTCATTCACCCTCTGCGTCCAGCGCCCGGCACGTGGCGACGAGGTGAGGCGCAGGACCGCGAGCTTCTCCTCCGCTGGTGGCTGGACTTCCTGGCCGAAGCCATGCCGGAGCAAGCTCCGCCCCCCGATCCTGGAGCCTATGTGGATCGCTGGATCGCGAGCGATCATCAGTGGATCTACCTGTGGGAGGTCGGCGGCGAAGTCGTATCGCTGGTGGGAGCGGGCGCCGAGACGCCGAACGGCGTGCGCATCGGTCCGGTCTACACCCCGCCCGAACATCGAAATCGCGGTTATGCGAGCGCGTTGACGGCCACCGCCAGCCAGGATCAGCTGGATCGGGGTCGCAGCTTCCTCTTCCTGTTCACCGATCTGGCCAATCCGACCTCGAACAAGATCTACCGGGCCATCGGCTATGAGCCGGTGTGCGACGTGGACATGTACCGCTTCGGGGCCGGACCGGTAGCATTGGACCCATGACCGACATATCCACCCAGCTTCTGATCAACGGCGAACTCCGCGATGCGGCTGCGGGCGCAACGTTCGCGACCTTCGATCCCGCGCGTGGCGGTGAGCTTGGGCAGGTTGCCCAGGCCGGGACCGATGACGTTGACGCGGCGGTGACTGCCGCCCGTGGCGCCTTCGACGGCGCCTGGGCCAAGACGGCTCCTGCCAAGCGCGCCCGCATGCTCAACCGGCTGGCGCAGCTCCTGGACGAGCAGACCGATGATCTCGCCGAGCTCGAATCGCGCAACAACGGCAAGGTGAAGTGGCAGTGCGCCGCCGAGATCAAGGTCGCGGTCGCGACGCTCGAGTTCTTCGCGGGGACGGCGCAGCACCTCTACGGTCGGTCGCACGTCGTCAACCCGTCAGTGGTGAGCTACACCCTGAAGGAGCCTGTCGGCGTGGTCGGCGCCATCATCCCGTGGAATTACCCGCTCATGATGGCGGCATGGAAGGTCGCGCCGGCGCTGGCCACCGGTAACACCCTCGTCCTCAAGCCCGCGAGCGCCACGCCACTGACCGCCATTCGCCTGGGCGAGCTCGCCCTCGAAGCCGGCATTCCGGCCGGCGTCCTCAACGTGATTCCCGGGCCGGGCGCAGAGGTCGGCGAGGCCATGGCCGCGCATCCGGGCATCGAC
>JACDHU010000045.1 GCA_013820865.1 Chloroflexota bacterium | reverse complement strand
ACCGATGATAGAACGTTTGTTCTATACAGGGAAGACCAGATGTGATTCCTGGGGTTAGTGAGACATGGGTGCTGTTCGGCTTTCCCGGTCGTGCCTAATGCCCGTCTGGACGACATGTGTCCCCACGGCGACCCGCGTTGGGTCATACGCCGCGCTGCCGGGCATTAGCAGCGAATGGGGGCGAGATCCTGCTCGGCGACGCTCAGAACCGGCAGTTCGCGGCCCGCTTTCGCGTCTAATGCCCGCCACGACGGCGTATGACCCAACGCGGAGCCGATCCCACCGATGTAGCCTCGTCGCGTCGCGCGACGAGGGTCACGATGACCAGTTGATCACGGGACCGGAGGTGGTACACGATCCACCTTGGCGCCGAGGGCTGTCAGCGTTCCCAGTCCTCGCGCCGAAGGCGGTAGAACACGTGCCGCACCAAGTGCGGATAGGCCACCGCGTCGACGCGGGGATGGTCGAAGTCCCCCGCAACATCGCGCTGCAAGCCGATTCGCTGCATGACCCGCCACGACCGCTCGTTTTGTGGGACCGTAAACGATACGATCTCCTCCAGACCGACGACCTCGAAGCCGAAGCGCAGGGCCTCGCCTGCGGCCTCGGTGACGTACCCATTCCCCCAGTACTCGCGAGCGAGGCGCCATCCGACCTCCACCATCGGATCGCCGGTGACGTAGTGCGCCGGCCACAATCCGACGTAGCCGATGAATGGCACGACGCCGGGTACCTCGACGGCCCAGAGCCCCCAGCCGTGCTCCGACCAATGCGCCTCAATGCGGTCGATGAAGGCGTCGGACGCCTCGCGGAGCATGAGCCCCTGCATGTGCTCCATCACCTGCGGGTGTGCGTTCAGTGCCGCGAACGGCGCGCGATCGGCGTCACGCCATCGGCGCAACAGGAGCCGGTCCGTTCGAATCAAGCGGTTACCGCCCCCGCGCGCAGGGTTCGCCGATACATCACCAGGAAGATGACCGGCGCGACCAGGATGCCCGCACCAACAAGACCGAGCGCGGTGTACGAGATGCTCGCCACCACGATGCCCGATGACACGATGGCCGCCGCCGCGGACATCCAGATCAACCCACGGCGGCAGCGCGCACGCGAATGGTCCGATACAGCGCATCGTCGCGAAAAGCGATCGTCACTTTCATGGCCACACGCTAGCATCAATCGGTTGAACCCTTGACATTAGAGCCGCTCTAAGCCGTACGGTGGGCGCATGCGGATCGGAATCTTGGCTAAGCAGCTTGGCACCACGTCGCATGCCATCCGCTTCTACGAGCGGCGGGGGCTCGTGCCTGTTCCGCCTCGTGGCCAGAATCAGTACCGGGAATATGGTGAGGCTGACGTGGAGCGGCTGCGCCTGCTGATCGGGTTGCGGCAGCTCGATATCCCGCTCGGCCAGGCTGCTGAGCTGGCCACCATGTGTGCGGCTGGCCGCTGCGATGAGGTCTCCGGGGAGTTGCGCACGCTCCTCGCGGAGAAGCGCCAGGAGTTGGCCCGGCGAGTGGCTGAGTTGCGATTTCTCGATCATCGGATGGCGCACCTGGCCGGCCAACTGGAGGCCGGGGGCACACCCCGAAGCGTCATCAATTTCGGAAAGGAGAATGACCATGCCCCTGCGTTGTGACGACTGTTGCTGTGACAAGCACTGCTGCGGCTGCGGCACCAACTGACAGCGGTCGGTGCCGTCACCCCGGCGCAGGCGCAACCTCGCATCGGTTGACGAGCTCGCCGAGACCCTCAATCGAGGTGCGGACGACCTGGCCCGGTTGCAGGAAGATTTGCGGCTTGCGTCCCGCCCCGATGCCGCCGGGTGTCCCGGTCAGGATGATGTCGCCTGGCTCCAAGGTCACGATCTGACTGATATAAGCGACGCACTCCGCCGGTCCAAACAGCAGATCACCGGTCCGGGCACGTTGCATGACCTCGCCATCGACCTCGCAAAGGACCTCGAGGTCGGGCAAGCCCGTGGATCCGCCGGGAACCTCGTCCGCGGTGATGAGCGCCGGGCCTATTGGCGTCGATGCCTCGAAGGCCTTCCCCTGGAGCCACTCGTCGGTGCGCCACTGCCAGTCGCGCATGGAGACATCATTTGCGACGCAATACCCGGCAATGGCTGCAACGGCCGATTCGGTCGGAACGTGACGAACTTCGGCCCCGATCACCAGCGCCAGCTCGACCTCCCAGTCGATCTGGGATGACTCGGCCACCATCGGCAACGGGTCGTACGGCCCGGTCAGGGTGCGGGCGAACTTTGCGAACAAGGTCGGATAGGCGGGCAGGTCGCGACCGAGCTCGGTGATGTGAGCCTGATAGTTCAGGCCGAGGCAGATGACCTTGCGCGGCTCCAGGACCGGCGGCCCCAGGTCCACGTCTCGCATGAGCCGCCGTGAACCGTCGATGCCCTCGGCAGCATCCCGCCAACCGGAGCCCGACCGCAGCAGCGCGCCGACGTCCGCGAAGGGAAGCTCGATGACCTCGTCGCCATCGACCCGACCGGCATATGTTCGCTGGCCGTCGCGAACGGTGACAAGGCGCATCAGGCGGAGGTCACCACCGAGATCTCAAGGCGAGAGGGCGCGTCCGTGGCGAAATCGATCCATTCCTCGCGGAAGAGGTGGAGGGCCTCGAGCATCGGTCGGTCGGTGATGCAGAACAGGTCGGACGTCTCGGAGACCTCGTGCTCGAGCGTCGCCCAGGATGGCACCACGAACATGTCACCGCGTGACCATTCGTAGCGCTGGCCGTCGATCACCGACGATCCCGCACCGCCGAAGACGACGTAGACCGAGCTTCCGACCTTGCGATATGGGCGGCTGCGACCGCCCGCCACGATCCGATGCATCTCGCAGCCCAGCGTGGGCATGACGGCCCCGCCGGTGACCGGGTTCGTGTACTCCAGCGTCACGTGGGGTCCTCCTCGCTCGGCGAGCAGCCCGTCCAGCGCTGCGTCCGTGTCACCCCAACGGTAGACGAGGAGCGGAGAGGACGGGCCGACGGGCAGATCAAACCCTCTCGGCCGCGATGCGCGCCCACCCCACAGTCGCTCGGAGATGCCATGGCCGCGCACTTCCTGGAGCTCATCCGGCTCGTATGGCTCGAAGAAGATGGCATCCAGGGCCTTGACGGTGGGCAGATCCAGGCCGTCGAACCAGATCATCGGCTCATCGGTCTCGTTGTTATGGTCGTGCCAGTGCCAGCTGGGGGTCAGGACCAGATCTCCGGGGAACATGCCACACGCGTCACCGTTCACGGTGGTCCAGACGCCGGAGCCCTCCATCACGAATCGGATCGCGGAGGGCGTGTGTCTGTGCCCGGGCGCGGACTCGCGCGGCCCGAGATACTGGATCGCACCCCACAGCGTCGAGGATGCATAGGGCGCACCGTCGAGACTGGGATTGGCCAACGACAGAACACGACGATCACCACCGCGCTCAATCGTGACCAGCTCACCGGCGCGTTCCGCCAGGCGGCGCAGCATTGACCACTTCCAAAGGTACGGCGCGGTCTGCGGGGTCGGAGCCGAGGGCATCAGCTCAGCCGAGATCGGCCAAAGAGGCGCAAGGTGGTTGGCCTCCAGGTCCGCGTAGAACGCGTCGAGTGCCTCGGCGTCGGCGGCGGGTGCTGTTTTGCTCATGAGGCTTCCCGTAACAGAATTACGTTCTACAATACAGAATCATGAGCGAAACGACAAGACCGGACACCCCGCGCGCCGTCGCCGAATCCTACTGGAAGAAGGAGTGCGAACGCGATCTGGACGCCGTGCTCGACCACTATGAGGCCGATGCGGTCGTGTACCCGCCTGCCGGACCGCCCTTCGTGGGACGCGAGCAGATCGCCGACTTCTACCGCGACGAGATGGCCGACTATCCCGGACTCGAGGTCGAGATCGTGCACGAGGTGCGTAACGGTGACGAGGCCGCGTTCGAGTGGGAGGCCGTGCTGATCGATCACGACGGGGGGCGGCACCCCTTCCGCGGGGTCAACATCGTCAAGATCCGGAACGGCCGCTTCGAGTGGGTGCGCGCCTACTTCGATCCGACCTCCATCACTCCATGATCCGATCCACCAGCGGGACCGATCGATATGCCGCCTCCCGCGGGCAGCACGAGCGCGCCGCTCGCTCGCTCGCCGGCGGCGTTGCGACCGCGTTCCGCGCCCCGCAGCTACCCGTGCCGATCACGATGGCCGGTGGCTCGGGCTCCCACCTGCGCGACATCGATGGCAACGAGTACATCGACTACGGGCTGGCATTCGGACCGATGCTGCTCGGCCATTCGCCGGCGTCGGTCATCGAGGCGGTCCAACGACAGGTGGCGACCGGCATTGGCTATGGAGCCTCCCACCGCGCGGAAGCGGACCTTGCGGAGGCCATCTGCCGCACCGTGCCCTGCGCCGAGCGATGCATCATCTCGAACAGCGGCAGCGAGGCCGTGCACATCGCCCTTCGCATCGCGCGCGCCGCGACTGGACGGCGCCGCGTCATCAAGTTCCAGGGCCACTTCCACGGCTGGCTGGATCCGCTGTCGGTGGGGAACCCCGGATCGCCCGACGCGGGGCCCGCCACAGCGGGACAGGATCCCGGTGCGTCCGAATCGGTCACGGTGTGTCCATGGAATGACCTCGATGCGCTCGCGGCGGCCCTGGATGACGTTGACGTGGCGGCGGTGATCATGGAGCCACTGGCCGTGAACGGCGGCTGCCTGGTGGCCGGCCCGGGCTATCTCGAAGGCGTGCGACGCCTGACGTCGAATGCCGGCACGCTGCTCATCTTCGACGAAGTGATCACCGGCTTTCGCCTGGCCCTCGGCGGGGCACAGGAACGCTTCGGCGTCATTCCCGACCTCGCCGTCCTGGGCAAGGCGCTCGGCGGCGGCCTTCCGATCAGCGCCGTGGCGGGTCGGGCCGATGTGCTCGAGGAGGTGGCGACCTGGCGCGTGCGGCACGCCGGCACCTTCAACGCCAACCCGATCAGCGCCGCGGCGGCCGTGGCCGTCATCGGCCAGCTCGAACGCGAGGCCGCCACGATCTACCCGCGCCTCGAGTCACTCGGGGATCAGCTGGCGGCCATCCTGCGCGAAGAGACGGCCAACGCCGGTGTTCCGCTAGTGGTCAACCAGGTCGGAGCCATGGGCTACGCCTTCGTCAGCAACGTCCCGGTGACCGATCATGACGCGCTCCTTCGCGCGGATGCCGATGCCTTTCGCCGCTTCGCGGCTGCCCTGTTAGACGAGGGCGTGCACGTCATCTCACGCGGGCTTCTGTACGTCTCGGCCGCACACACCGATGCCGACCTCGAGCACACGCGTGCGGCGGTGGCGCGCGTCGCGCAGGCCATGAGTGCCACCTCGCAGGTGAATGCATGACCGCCGCAGGGCGCCTGGCAGGCAAGGTCGCGATCGTGACCGGGGCAGGAGGCGGCATCGGCTCAGCCACGGCAACGCGCTTCGCGGAGGAGGGCGCAAGCGTCGTATGCGGTGATATCGACGACGGTGCCGCCCGGCGTGTGGCGGAAGAAATCCAGGGCCGGGGTGGCACTGCGGTCGCCATCGAGGCCAACGTCGCGACAGTCGCAGGTAATCGCGCGCTCGTCGCCGCTTCGGACAAGCTGGGCGGCCTCGATATTCTGCACGCCAACGCGGCCATTCAGCGCATGGGCCTGCTGGAAGCCACCGGCGAGGAGGACTGGGACGCTCTGCATGCGGTGAACCTGCGCGGCGTGTATCTCGGCATTCGCGAGGCGCTGCCGCTCATGCGCGAGCAAGGCGGAGGCGCGATCATCATCACCGCGTCACTGCTCGGGATCGTGGGTGATCCGGACATGCCCGCCTACGGCGCCATGAAGGGCGGCTTGCGATCAATGTGCCGGGCCCTCGCGACCGCGCACGGTCCCGAGAATATTCGCTGCAACACGATCTGCCCCGGCGATGTCGAGACGCCCATGCTGGCCGACTTCTTCGTCCACCAACCCGACCCGACCGCGGCCCGCAGCGCGATCACCGAGCGCTACCCGTTGCGACGCTTCGCGACACCGGCCGACGTGGCCAACGTCGCGCTTTTCCTCGCCTCCGACGAGGCGAGCTACCTGAATGGAATCGACGTCGTCGTCGACGGCGGCTTGCTTGCGAGGATCTACTAGAGATGCCATCAGGCCTCAACGACCGCGAGCTGCCGAGCCACGGCCTGTACCGGGGACGAAGCCGAGCCGCCGCGCGCTCCTACCTGTACGGGACAGGATTCACGCCGGAGGACCTCCGGCGCCCAATCGTCGGCGTGTCGCATTCCTGGACCGAGACGATGCCCTGCAACCTCACCCATCGGCAACTCGCCGAGCAGGCCAAGGCGGGAGTTCGGCGATCCGGAGGGACGCCGATGGAGTACAGCACCATCGCCATCTCCGACGGCGTGACGATGGGCACGGAGGGAATGAAGATGTCGCTGGTGAGCCGCGAACTCATCGCCGACTCGATCGAGCTCGTGACCCGCGGCCATGCCTTCGATGCGCTCATTTGCATCGTCGGCTGCGACAAGACCATCCCGGCCGCAGCGATGGCATTGGCACGGTTGGACCGGCCGGGGATCGTCCTCTACAGCGGCACCATCATGCCGGGCCGGTTCCGCGGCCGGGACGTGACGCTGGGCGAGGTCTTCGAGACCATCGGCGCTGTCGCCGCCGGCAAGATGACCGAGGCAGACCTCGCCGAGATGGAGCTCGTGGCCTGCCCCGGCCCCGGTGGATGCGGCGGGCAGTTCACGGCCAACACCATGTCGATGGTGATGGAGGTCATCGGCCTGTCGCCGGTCGGCTTCAACTCGATCCCGGCGGTGCATGAGGCGAAGGCGGGAGCCGCCGAGCGAGCCGGAACGACCGTTATGCGCGCGCTGGAGGCCGACATCCGGCCGTCGCACGTCCTGACACGGGCAGCGTTCGAGAATGCCACGGCGGCGGTGGCCGCCAGCGGCGGCTCGACCAATGCCGCGTTGCACCTGATGGCGATGGCGGGCGAGGTCGGCATTGACTTCGCACTTGACGACATCGATCGCATCAGCCGGCGGACGCCGCTGCTGTGCGATCTACTTCCCGGGGGACGCTTCACCGCCGCGGACCTGCATGCGGCAGGGGGAATCGCGGTGCTCACACAGCGTCTCATCAACGGTGGTTACGTGGACGGCTCTGCGCTGACCGTGACCGGACGTACGCTCGGCGAGGAGGTGGGGGAGGCAGTCGAGCGCCCGGACCAGGAGGTTGTCATGCCGCTTGATCGGCCTCTACGAGGGGAGGGAGGCCTGGTCGTGCTGCGCGGCAATCTCGCGCCTGAGGGATCCGTGGCGAAGATCACGGCCCACACCCACACCAGCCACCGCGGGCCGGCCCGCATCTTCGATCGAGAGGAGGACGCATATGACGCGGTCATCAGCCGGTCGATCCAGCCTGGCGACGTGGTGGTGATCCGTTACGAGGGGCCGCGCGGCGGACCCGGCATGCGCGAGATGCTCGCCGTCACGGCCGCCATCCTGGGAGAGGGCCTCGGCCCGTCCGTGGCCCTGATCACCGACGGCCGTTTCAGCGGCGCCACGAATGGGCTCATGGTCGGCCACGTGGCACCCGAGGCATACGGCGGCGGCCCCCTCGCGGCATTGCGCGACGGCGACATCATCCGGATCGACGTCGACGCGCGCACCCTCGACGTCGAAGGAATCGACCTGGCCCATCGCCTCGCCGAATGGGTCCCACCTCCGCCCCGCTACGCGACCGGCGCGCTCGCAAAGTACGCGGACCACGTAGGCTCCGCCAGCCTCGGCGCGCGCACCAGCTAGGGGGTGTGACGGTCGAGCATGAACGCGGGTCGCGCGCTGCCGACTACGGCTCCTGCGCGGGTGGTCAAGACCGGTACGGCATGCTCGCGCAGGCGCTCGTGCTCCGAGGGATCGAGCACGCCGTGCTGGCGCAATGCCTCAAGCAGCGCAACGGTCGTCGGCCGCCCGGTGGCCGCTGGACCGGTCGCCCCATCCTCGAGCTTCAGCGCGATACCGATGCCACCAGCTACCCCGACGCATTCCACTCCACTCGCACCACCCTTCGCCACGAGCGAACCGGCGCCAGCGGCCATGATGTCGCTGTCGAGGCGTCCGCTGCCGGCGATCAGCCAGGGATTCGCCATCATCGCCTCACGGATCGTCCCGGCCGCGGCAGCGTATCGGTCCTCGACGAACCCGACGGGCGTCATCAGCCGGGCGTATGCCAGGGCCATGTGATAGATGCTCAGCCCATGGCAGGGTGAAGCGCAATCGTCGACGCCGACGATGATCTCCGCCCGCTCCAGCCCCGTGAATCGAACGATGTTCTCGAGGATCTCCTGCTGCACCGCGTGCGCACCATCGGCGTATCCAGCCAGGTCTGAACCTGTATGGAGCGCGGTCGCGAGCATTCCCGCGTGCAGCCCCGAGCAATTGTTATGCAGCACATGCGGCGGCCGTCCATCACGCCTCAGGTCGTCGGCGGCACCGCCATGGAGCGGCGCGTGCGTCCCGCAGACAAGACGGTCGGGCGGCAACCCAAGCTTCGCGAGCACGGATGCGACACGCGTTACGTGGTCAGGCTCCCCGTTATGGGAGCTCGTGCAGATCGCGAGGTCAGCCGCGTCCAGTCCGAATCGTTCGGCCACCCCCAGGTAGACCAGCGGCATCGATTGGAACGGCTTGGCCGATGAGCGCCAGTACGCCACCTTGCGATGCGGATCTCCGACCGATGCGAGCAGGCGGCCATCCGCGGCGACCACGGCGATGACACCGCGATGGATCGCCTCGACGAGATCGCCGCGCACGACCTCAACCAACACTTCGCCGATCCCGGCGGAATCATCTGGATGGGCGAGGCTCATCCGGCAAACCGATCCGCTGGCAACCCGGTGACGCCGGGCCGGACGCAGAACACGGCACCGGCATGTGGCTCGTCACGCCGTTGCTCCGGCGCGATGCCGTCCGCCGCGGAGGTGACATACAGCTCATCCAGTCCGCGCCCGCCGAACGTGCAGCTCGTGACTTGCGAAGCAGGAACATTGACGATGATCCCCGGCCGCCCGTCAGGGGCGAAGCGGCGAACGGTCCCGCCGCCCCAGAACGCGACCCACAGGTGGCCGTCGGCGTCGATGGTCATCCCGTCGGGAAGGCCGGCGTCGGGCGGCACGTCGACCAGGCGCCGGCGGGTCCCGATGTGCCCCTCGTCCGGATCAAAGTCATAGGCATCAATGCCGCCAGACAGGCTGTCGATGAAGTACATCGTCCGCCCGTCCGAGGTCCAGGCCAGCCCGTTCGGCACCCCCAGGCCGTCGAGCGCAGACGTGACCTCATAGTTCGGATCGAGCCGATACAGGCTGCCGCGGCCAGGCGCCATGTCGAGCTCCATGGTGCCGGCCCAGAAGCGGCCGGCCGCGTCGCACTTGCCGTCGTTCATGCGGGTGGTCC